>NZ_WJYH01000051.1:0-30076 GCF_009668065.1 Acinetobacter sp. RIT698 | reverse complement strand
TTCATTCGTCTGCTTTTTTATATTCATGAATTAGACATGGTTGTTCTATCGTGTGGCGACATGGATGTCGCTCCGTTGGGTGGGGGTACAGGACGTACCTCTCACCCAACAGAAGATTTTTGTCATCTTTTCATCTCTGAAAAGTGAGGCATCGCCTACGCAAAGGAATTTAAACTTTAAATGTAAAGGGTGGCATTGTAAGTTTTAGAATCATACAAATTCATTTCTATGGAATAATCAGCCATGATTGATCAGGGTTAATCTCGTTTAGAAATCATTTAAAAGCTTACTTTGATAAGAGATCTAATTAATATCTAAATTTATTCTGCACAACCTTCACAATCACAATCCAATCTCTTCTAAGGTCTTACCTTTGGTTTCTTCACCCAAGATCAAAACCACAGCGGCAACAGCGAAAAGTACAATCGTAAACATCATAAAGACTGAACTAAACCCATCACTTGCCACCATCATATGGGTCACCACCAACGGTGCGACAATCCCCCCCATACGACCGATTGCAGATGCCCAGCCTGAGCCAAAAGCACGAATATTGGTTGGATATTGTTCAGGCGTATAAGTATATAAAACCCCCCATGCACCCAAATTAAAGAACGACATTAAGCATCCCCACAACATAATCATATTGACTGAGGTTGCTTGACCAAAGAAGTAAGCAGAAAGCGCACACAGACCAATAAAACCAGCGAGGGTTGCTTTACGTCCAAGCTTTTCCACCAACCAAGCCGCAGCCACATAACCAGGTAATTGTGCCAAAATCATCCCGAGTACATATTCAAAAGACTGCACAATGGTATAGCCCTGTTTGACCAGCAAACTTGGCAACCAAGTAAAAATGCCATAATAAGAATAGACGATACCAAACCAAATCAACCACAGCATCAAAGTACGACGGGCAAAAGCACCTGACCAAAGCTGTGAAAATGAAATCGTTTGTTTTGCTGAAACAGGTTTGACTTCAAGGGTTTCAATCACTTCTACCCCACACTGCCGTTCAAGTTTCTGTACCAGTGCATGGGCTTCTTCAATTCGTCCACGATTAATCAAATAAGGGACCGATTCAGGCACTTTTTTGAGAATCATAAAAACATAAATTGCAGGTAAACCACCAATCAAAAATGCAATATGCCAACCATAATCAGGAATCACAAAATAAGAAATAAGTGCAGCAACAAGCCAGCCAAGTCCCCAGAAACTTTCTAACAGTACAATAAATCGACCACGTACTTGAGCGGGGATATATTCGCTGACCAAAGTCACCGCCACAGGAAGTTGCCCACCCAGCCCTAAGCCGACAATAAAACGGAACAGCAATAACCAAGTCAGATTCGGCGCAAAAGCACATAACGCGGTTGCAATGCTATAGGTCACCAAAGTAATCGCAAAGACTGTTCTACGACCAATTCGATCAGCCAAACCACCTGAAAATACAGCACCAATTGCCATACCCACAAAGCCAATGGAGACTACCCAGCCTTTTTCAGTAGGGGTCATTTGCCATTCTTCTGCCATTTTGGTGAGAATAAAGGAGATCAGTCCTGTATCCATGGCATCAAACATCCAGCCCAGTCCGATCACCCAGAGTAAGGTATAGTGAAATTTACCTATGGGTAAGCGTTGTACACGTGATACTAAATCCATAATGCACTCAACAAATATGTAAAAGCAGAAACAACTTTGGCTCGCTGTTTAATTTTAAAGACTGAACAGCAGAATTTCTCCTGCTAGTCCGTCAAAATCTTTAAACTCTTTAGAATGGAAACCATTGTTTATCAATATTTTTCTTGAAGGTATATTTTCGGGATCAATAATAGCCATAAGATCCTTTAAATATGGTTGTTTTTTTGCATGCTCAATTAAAAATGTAACAACTTGACTGGCAATGCCTTTCCCCCAATATTCGGGTAAAAGCATATAGCCCAACTCCGCAGTTGTTGCTGTTGGCTGATCCAACTCGAGTTTAGCTAAACCGATAAAGTCATTTGTTTGAGCATCAAGAATTTTATAATTTCCCAATGCTACATTATAGGCATTCTTAGATAAAATCTTGGCAAATTCGGTATGCGCTTCCTCAAGCGTTAATGCTCGCTCGGTAATCATTTGCATGACTTTAATATTTTTGACCAATTCAAAATACACAGCAAAATCTAGGTCAGTAAATTTTTCAAGTTTAATATTTTGATGAATCTGATATGACATACCAAGCTCAAAGTTAAATGCAGAGATTCACAATCAATAACTGCTGTTCAAGCATCCATCCTTAGGACTCATCTTTAGAAGATGCCGATTGTTCATCATCATCTTTATAGATAAATTTCGGCATTTCCAAACCAAAATAAATCGCCACACAACGTAATGCAAAACCAAAAACTAAAGTAGAAACCACGGTAATTTCAAGCGATAAACCGAAATCTATACAGAACCAATAGAAAATCACTGCAACAAAGGAAATCGACGCATACAGTTCACGACGGAATACCAACGGAACATCGTTACACAGAATATCTCGTAGAATACCACCAGATACCCCTGTTAACACCCCAGCAACGGCGGAAACCACAAAACCATGTCCCATTTGCAAGGCAATTTGACAGCCAATAATGGTAAAACCAATTAAGCCTAAAGCATCCAACAATAAGAAAATTGAATGTAAATGCTTCATCCATTTAGCAATAATAATGGTGACAAAGGCAGCACAGCATGTCAGAACAAGGTATTCAGGATGTTTGACCCAAGTCAGTGGATAATGTCCAAGTAAAACATCTCGCACAGAACCACCACCGAGTGCAGTGACACAGGCAATCAGTATCACCCCAAACCAGTCCATACTGCGTCGTCCTGCGGACAACGCTCCAGTCATGGCTTCTGCTGTAATGGCTATAATATAAATAATCGTCAGTAACATTGCCCTTCATCCACTGATGGGAAAAGATGCGCGCTATTTTAAGTCAAAAATGAACTAAAAGTTATAAAAATTGTGCGCAACATTGCTTAAATTTTTTGGCGGATCCACAAATACATGGCTGTTTCATGGTGATAGGCTGATCTGTGGTTGGATCTAAGAAATACCATACACCAGCATGCTGGACAAAGTGTGAAACTTCATGGTGTATTTGAGCCTGCTGACCATCGTGGAAATGTGCTTTAAATTCAACTTGAGCATGATTTTTATCGAGCTTTTCTTGGGCTTGCACCACTTCAAGACTGAGCCATTGATTGGCTTTGCTCCAGTCTGAAATCGCTTTAACATCCAAAGCTTGCTGCTGTCCAAGCGCAGTGGTCTGAACAATATAATCAATCTCATGTTTGGCAAAAGCGCTATAACGCGAACGCATCAACTGTGCCGCTGTCTTGGCTTTGTTCTGACCCAAATGTAGCGGCTGACAACATTCAGCATAAAGCACTGAACCACATGGACAGGATAGATTGGACATGAAAATACTCAAGATCTGAATAGGTTCAATGATAATCCAACCCAGCAGGAAATCGAAACCTATTCTTTCAATATGAATGATGTCATCTGGACATCATTTTAACGATATGGTTTAAATCATTATTCGCAATGACCAGATAGCAAGAAGCCAGTCTTTCGACTGGCTTCATTACAACAAATCCATTAGGACTCAGCATCTTTAGATTTTGTTAATGCCATAATATGCACCTTCTCAATCTTATGCCCATCCATCGTTACCACTTCAAACTCATAACCATCGACTTGAAGCTTTTGACCATTTTCAGGCAAACGCCCGAGATGGAACAAGATATAACCCGAAAGGGTTGAGTATTGTTCTGACTCATCGACTAAATCACGACCTAACAGCAAAGAAACATGACGAATATCGGTTGAACCTTCAAGGATCAACGAACCATCTTCAAGACTTTCCGCAGCAGCTTCTAGTTCATCTTCATCAGGGAACTCGCCTGCGATTGCTTCAAGCACATCAATCGGCGTTGCAATCCCTTCAATTGACCCATATTCATTTAATACAATCGCCATTTGTAAGGGTGCCTGACGAAGTTGCTCCATCACCATCAATACTTGCGCATTTTCATGCACAATCACAGGTTCGCGTAAGTGTTTTTCAAAATTTAAAACACCCGTTTCGATATAATCATTTAAAACTTTATGGGTTAAAACAATACCCGCAATATTATCCAATTCACCATGGGCCAAAATTAAACGAGAATGTGACATTGCCATCAAATTTTCTTTAATGCTGGCTTCGTCTTCATCCAAATCTAACCATTCTAATTCAGGGCGCGGTGTCATGACCGATTTTACAGGACGTTCTGATAGTCCCAAGACCCCTTGAACCATAACACTATGGTAAGCGCCATTTTCATCATCAAAAATTTCATCTGCCAGTGCTTGTGTTGCGATCACATCATCCGCTTTACCATTTTGACTATCGGCACTTTTTCCACCTAACATTTTCAAGACTGCTGAAGCTGTACGGAAACGTAAGTCGGTCGTTGTCACCATTTTCTCTTGGTTTTTACGCATGGTTTGGTTCATAAACTCGATCAGTACCGAGAAACCAATCGCTGCATATAAGTAACCTTTTGGAATGTGATAACCAAAACCTTCGACGATCAATGAAAAACCAATCATCATCAAAAAGCCAAGACATAGAATCACTACTGTCGGGTGCTTATTGACAAAGTCCATCAAGGCTTTTGATGCCCACAGCATAATAGCTACAGCAATCACCACAGCGATCATCATCACTGAAAGTTCTTTCACCATTCCCACAGCGGTGATCACACTATCGAGGGAGAATACTGCATCTAAAACAACAATTTGAACAATGACCATCCAAAATACAGCATGTACAGGATTTTCTTCTTTAAGATCCTGACCACCTTCAAGGCGCTCATGTAGTTCCATTGTGCCTTTAAACAATAAGAACACACCACCAAACAGCAAGATCAGATCACGCCCAGAAAAAGCATGCTCAAAGAGATGGAATAATGGTTCGGTTAATGTCACCACCCATGCAATAGATGCCAGTAACACCATCCGCATACAGAGAGCAAGTAAAAGCCCAATAATCCTTGCTTTATCACGTTGTTCAGGCGGAAGCTTTTCTGCCAAAATTGCAATAAATACAAGGTTATCAATACCCAAAACGATTTCTAAAACAACTAAAGTTGCAAGACCAACCCATGCAGAAGGATCAGACATCCACTCAAGTATCATTGATCTTGCTCCATTGAAAATGTGCAATAGCTATTTTCAGCATGTGAGAACTGTAAATTTCGGAATTGAGAAGAAAACTTTAGTGTATTTTGAACTATTATTTTGTCTAAAGATTGTGCATTTTCGGAGCGACTACAACCACTACCCATGATGATTCATTTGTTGATAAATAAGCGTTAATTATAGGCAATCCAGACAGGAATTTCATCTCATTTATCAGGATTTTTACTGATTTACCTAAAATTAAATACAAAATCAAAGCGATACAAATCATTGCAAAAGCGCCGATAACACAACATGTTTTTGTCACATTTCTTACTTAAAGTAGTAGAAATGTATAAGAACATGATAAGTTAAGGTGAAAAAATAAATTATGAATAGTGTATTGCCTGTAATGATGAATAAACCTTTCGAATTAGATCAACAACAACATAAAGCCACACAATGTTTAATCGCTCTCTATTGTGGCTCCCGACCTGGAAATAACCCTACCTATCGAGAAAAAGCCATCCAACTTGCCCAAGGCATCGCAGAACAAGGTTTTGGAATCGTCTATGGTGGTGCAAGTATTGGCTTAATGGGCCAAGTTGCAGATACGGTCACGGAACATGGTGGTGATGTTGTTGGTGTTATTCCCGAATTTATGCTGGATTATGAAATTGCCCATAACCAATTAACAGAATTACATATTGTGCAAAACATGCATGAACGTAAAGCAATGATGGCTGAACGTGCAAGTGCTTTTGTCGCACTGCCAGGTGGCTTTGGTACCTTTGAGGAAATTCTAGAAGTCGCGACATGGGGACAATTGAATCAACATCAAAAACCGATGATGTTATATAACGTCAATGGTTTCTATGACCATTTGATTGCGCAATTAGACCATGCTGTTATTGAAGGTTTTTTACCGCCTCAACATCGGGCAAAACTGATTGTGTGTAATCATGCAGATCAAATTTACAATGCCATTAAGAACCTAGAAAGCCCAAAACAGTTTATTGTTTAAACAGCTGATTATTAAAATATATCCTTAAAAAATGAGCCTTGATCAAAGGCTCATTAACTTTACAATCCACTCAAAAGTATTCATTGCAACTCTTTTTTATTAATTCAATAAATCATAAAATCGATCCATTCTGAAACAATTGCCATGCATAAATCAAAACCGCAGCAGCTACAATCCAGCATAACGTTGCAATCCCTAAACAAGACCACATCGAAAGCTTAGTTGCCAGTAAATAGACCGTGAGCAAATAAATGAGATACGGAATCAATGACCACAGCCCGAATAATGCTGTTTGCTTTAAAGCTTCAGCACCTTTTTCCTGCGCTACAATCACATGTGCGATCAATGCAAATGTTGGAAAAAGTGGGACTAAACCTGCAATATAAAATGCCTTACTTTTTGAAAGAATTGAAATCAACAAAACCACTGCTGCACCCAGAATACATTTCAAAAATAAGGACAACATCTAAAATTACTCGAACACATGATCAGTGCAAGAGTTTACGCCAAGCGTGTAAATTTGAAATCTAAAATATTAGAAATTTAGTGACGTAGAAGTTACGCGTTTAAAAAGCGCGTTTTAATTTGCCACGGTTAATAAAAGCAACCAAGCCCATAACAATAGCCATCAGGATAAAAAAGATAAACTTTAGCTCATTTCTACTCAAGTGAGTCTCAGATTTATTCACTTCAGCTTGGGTAAAATCGGCTTGTACTGGCGGTAAAGGTGAGGCATAAGTGGGTTGAATATTTTTAAAATTTAATTCACTGAGTTCAGCAGGCTTTTCGCCTTTGCCCACCAAAACATAAGCCGCAACAATGTCAAAATCCAAAGGGTTTTGAATGCCAAATTTCACTTTGGTGGGTTCATAAGTGTTGTATTCAGGGATCCAATCATTCACTTGACTATAAATACGAATGCTATCTGTTTTTTCCAATATTGGATCTGTAATCAGCTGTTCTGACGTATCTTCAATGAATGTCTTTAAGCCTTTGAATTGCTTGAATGAATATTGATTAGTTTGCGTCAAATTTTCTGCGATCAGTGCTTGGTATACAGCATGCTCACTTGGATTGGCTTTATTTAACAAACCTTGATTGTCCATGACAAACTCAACTTTTGCAGTAAGTCCCGGATAATTTTGTCGCCCAACCAAATAAACCGCGGTCCAAATCTGATCCCCCGCTTGTACATCTTCTAATTCTAATTCGTACAATTGATTGGGTTTTAAATTTAACACTTGATCAAATAAAACTTGTGAAGTCTCGCCAGCCAAGACATTGCAAGAAAATGCAAAACAAATAACTGATATAATTTTTCGTATATTCATTTTCAAGCCCTCCACAAGTGCGATAGATATCACATATTTTATAATAAAAACAATGGTTAATCACAGAAACCTTGTCTAACAATTCTCTTTTTTAGATAAGTGGTTATTGATTGCATCACAGGACCAATCTTGAAGCTGATCTGGTTTATTCGTTCTACCCTATGCAATATCGAAATAAGTATTCAGAAATCAGCACAGCATCAAAAAACTGACTGCATATCTCATTTTTCTTCAATGACTTATTTTAAATAAATTATAGCTTTGATTTTAAAGTAGCTGAATGCGACCCTAAGAATTGTTTAAAACTATCATAAACATATGAATCTTATTATTTTATTCAAAAACTCAAACTCCATCACAGTTTTAAATGGTCAGTTACATGACACAATTTGTCGTTTAAAAACTATTTTTTACAGCTTGAACAAAATTAAATCGCTATCATATACCCCTTTAATTCGCATAATTTCGAGAAAGCTTTTATGAGTCAAAGTCATATCCGTATTCGAGGCGCACGTACCCATAATTTAAAAAATGTGTCACTCGATATTCCACGTGACAAGTTTGTGGTCATCACAGGACTCTCAGGCTCAGGGAAATCATCTCTGGCTTTCGATACCTTATATGCAGAGGGTCAGCGCCGTTATGTCGAATCTTTATCTGCTTATGCACGTCAGTTCCTTTCACAAATGGAAAAGCCTGAAGTTGATTCAATTGAAGGTTTAAGCCCTGCGATTGCGATTGAACAGAAATCTACCAGCCATAACCCACGTTCAACCGTGGGAACCATTACTGAAATCTACGACTATTTACGTTTACTCTATGCACGCGTTGGTACACCTTACTGCCCAGAGCATGACTTGCCGATGGTTGCACAAACTGTTTCTGAAATGGTCGATGCAGTGAAAGGACTGGAAGAAGGTACAGCGTTGATGCTCCTTGCACCAGTTGTTCGTGAGCGTAAAGGCGAATACAGCAACCTGTTTGAGCAATTACAAAGCCAAGGTTTTGTCCGCGCGCGCGTGGATGGTGAAGTGATTGATATCGATACACCACCAGAACTCGATAAAAAGAAAAAGCACACCATTGAAGTTGTGGTTGACCGCTTTAAAGTCCGTGATGACTTAGGCAACCGAATTGCCGAAAGCTTTGAAACAGCCTTACGTTTAGGCAGTGATCTGGCGATTTTATCGTGGATGGGTGGTGAACATCCTGACCGTGTATTTTCAGCAAAACATTCATGCCCTGAATGCGACCGTGCTGTTGCTGAACTCGAACCACGTTTGTTCTCGTTCAATAATCCATTTGGTGCCTGTCCTGTCTGCGACGGTTTAGGTACTCGTAGTCATTTCAGTGCTGAAAAACTCATTCCAAGTCCAGATGTTTCTATTAGCCAAGGCGCAATCCGCGGCTGGGACAGACAACGTCCATACTATTACAGCATGATTCAGAAAGTTGCAGATCATTTTGGGTTTTCTTTAGACACGCCTTGGAATGAACTCGATGCTGATACAAAAAAGAAATTTCTTTATGGTACAGGAAAAGAAAAAGTCGATCTTAGCTATATCGATGAGCGTGGTCGTAAACACAATCGTGTACAACCTTTTGAAGGCATTTTGCCTCATTTAGAGCGTCGTTATCGTGAAACTGAATCTAATTATGTCCGTGATGATCTGGCGCAGTATTTATCCAATGCCGCTTGTGATGCTTGTGGCGGTTCACGTTTAAATGAAATTTCACGTCATGTGCGTGTTAAAGACAAAACTATTGCCCAAATTACCAAAATGTCGATTGGTGATGCTGAAAGCTACTATCAAGATTTAAATCTTGAAGGTGCCAAAGGTGAAATTGCCGATAAGATTTTTAAAGAAATTCGCGAGCGTTTGCACTTTCTTGTATCAGTCGGTTTAAATTATTTAAGCCTGTCTCGCTCTGCTGAAACGCTTTCAGGTGGTGAAGCACAACGTATCCGCCTAGCCTCACAAATTGGTGCTGGTCTAATGGGGGTGATGTACGTTTTAGATGAGCCATCCATTGGTTTACACCAACGTGATAATGATCGTTTACTTGAAACACTGGTTCGTTTGCGTGATCTGGGTAATACAGTTTTAGTGGTTGAGCATGATGAAGATGCAATTCGTGCAGCAGACCATATTATTGATATCGGTCCGGGGGCTGGTGTACATGGCGGTCATATCATTGCCGAGGGAACCTATGATGAACTCGCAGCCAATGAGAACTCACTGACAGGAAAATACCTATCTGGTAAGTTAAAAATTGCGGTGCCCAAAGAGCGGGTTAAACCACCTAAGCCTGAAGAACAAATTAAACTGATGGGCGCATCAGGGCATAACTTACAAAATGTTGATTTGACGATTCCTTTAGGTGTGATGACTTGTGTGACAGGTGTTTCGGGTTCAGGTAAATCAACCTTAATTAACCGTACCCTGTTACCACTTGCTGCAACGCAATTAAATGGTGCAACCACCTTAACTGCTGAAAAGTTTGATTCGATTGATGGCTTACAGTTCCTTGATAAAGTGGTAGACATTGACCAAAGCCCTATTGGACGTACTCCACGTTCCAACCCAGCGACATATACCGGTTTGTTTACCCCGATTCGTGAATTGTTTGCACAAACCCCTGAAGCCAAAGCCCGTGGTTATGCTGCAGGTCGTTTCTCATTTAACGTCAAAGGCGGGCGCTGTGAGGTGTGTGAGGGGGATGGTATGATCAAAGTTGCCATGCACTTCTTACCCGATATGTACGTGCCTTGTGATAACTGCCATGGTCAGCGCTATAACCGTGAAACTTTGGAAGTTGGTTATAAAGGCAAAAATATTTCTGATGTATTGGAAATGACTGTCGAAGATGCGATGCATTTCTTTGATGCAATCCCTGTGATTCACCGTCGTTTGGAAACCTTAAACCAAGTCGGGTTAGGCTATATCCGCTTAGGTCAGTCTGCAACAACGTTATCTGGTGGTGAAGCGCAACGAGTCAAACTGGCACGTGAGCTAGCAAAGCGTGATACAGGTAAAACCTTGTATGTACTGGATGAACCAACCACTGGTTTGCATTTCCACGATATTGCCAAACTGCTCGATATTCTTCATGAACTACGCAATAAGGGCAATACCATTGTTGTGATTGAGCATAATCTCGATGTGATTAAGACGGCGGACTGGGTGATTGATTTAGGCCCTGAAGGTGGTGCAGGTGGTGGTCAGATTATTGCGGAAGGTACCCCAGAACAGGTGGTGAAATCTAAAGTTTCACATACAGCGAAATTCTTAAAGCCGTTGTTAAAGTAATTCACTGCATCTTCCCTTCCCTCCTTTAAATAAGGAGGGAGTTTCTCTCTTTATCCCACAGGACTTAGGAGGAGATTAATCAGCTAAGCTCGAAATTAAATAGCTCATATAATTTTTATAAAACTCAGATTCTCAGCCTTTTTTCATCCTATATTTCAATAATCATCTGCTTAATTTTGGGATTTTTTAAAGCAAATTTTGCATTTCTAATTTAAACAAGGCAAGATCAATGCATAGCACAGGATATTTTCCTTATGAAGCTTCTTTACTCATGCCTTTTAGTCCCAAGTATCTGTTTACTCAGCAGTTGTAGCATAAACATTGCGGGTGGTAATGGCAGACCCGACAATCCTTATTTTATAACCACCCAACCCTTACTGATTAAAAAAATACAGCTTCCTGCTGGCTCAACTTTGACCTATGAAAAACAGGGCTTTAAAACAGGCAGACAAAGTCAGTTAATGAATGAAAGTAAACTGAAAGGCATCTCATTGCCGAGTGGACAAACCATTATATGGGCTGGTGTGCCAATCAGTGCGATCAACAAATTCAGCAACTCAGAAATGCGCGGCTTTAGCCTTAACGCAGAATTTAAGCAGCTTGCTCCCAATCAAAAATCTGGCTTCTCCAAACAGTGGCAACGTTGTGGTGATGATCTAGGGATTAGTATTAAAAATACAGAGGATTGGTCATTTAATCCAAGTAATATTGTTGATGTGGAAAGCTGTAGTGTGCTTTATCAACGCTACTTTAAAGACAATGCCGAACAGCAACGATTTTTAAATCAATTGTATGCTGAGTTGCTTAAAGTCACTTCAAAATAATTCAGTATTTTTATCATTAAATGCTGACGATAAATCAACATTTTCAAACGGGTTAATCATCATCAAGATACCCTATCGATCATCCCACAACTTTATTTCGACCTTGTGCTTTGGCTTTAAATAGCGATGCATCTGCCCGATTAAACAAAGCTTCCCAACTTTCAGCCCCTGTTGCCACGCCAATACTGACAGAAACATTCAGCTGTTCGTTAGACATCGAACTATTAAAATTTAACCGTGATACATCAGCCAAAATACTTTCAGAAATTTGTAATGCCCAATCCCATTGGATGCGATCAATTAAAATCAAAAACTCATCACCACCAAAACGTACAATTAAATCGGATTGCGCAATATTTGCTTTTAAACATCGAGCAATTTCAACAATAACCGAATCACCTAAAATATGTCCAAAGCGATCATTCACATATTTAAAATTATCAATATCCACCATGATCAAGGTCAACTCTTGAAAGCGATCAGGTTGTGTTGCGATATTTTTTAAATAAACCTCTAAAGCGAGTCGATTTGAAACACCGGTTAAGCTGTCGGTGTTGGCACTATTTTGTAATTGAAATTCAAAAGCATCGCGTTGCTTGAGCATTTCTTTTAATTTATCCAATGCATCGGTTAGGGTATGCACCTCTTTGGTTTGTATCGAAGCTGCACCTATATAATCACGCTCTTGAACTTGTGATAACTCTAAGATCATATTTCTTGCATATATCAAGGGTTCAAATAACTTTTTACGTGTATATAACATCGTAAAAACTGCTACCGACAATGACAAAAGAGAAATAAATAAAGTGATAAAAAATTGACGTTGCTCCGATTCCATTCGATGACGCGCACTTAAGGCGTGGGTTTCAAGTAGATATTTTTGTAAATTTACCACCGTGGTAAACTTATCCACGATTGCATCTGTCAGTTGGTTTGCCGTTAAAAAATAAGGCTGCTGATTTCTACTCTCTTGCACCAAACGATTTACAATGGGTAAACCTTGGTCAATAAATTGAGTTTTTACTTGACCATATAAATAAAGATACTCAGGGGTTTTTAAGGATTCTATTTGCATGGTATCCATCAAACGCCATAAATATTTAACCTGTTCTTGCGTTTGTAATGAGCGTGCTTTGTTATATTCAGGCAATGGTTCGGAAAAGCTTAGGGGTGCCATGATATTGGACGCGACTCGTCCAGATTGATCACGTAAATCAGCCAATATCAGCACAATTGAAGCATAATCTGTCACATCGCTATTATTCTTTTTTGAATGGTTAATTAATTGCTGCAACATGGCTCTACAACTGTCCCATGCCCGAAACATTCCCTGAATCACTTGATCCATTTGCACTGAATTACGTTCTTTTAACGGCAAGGCTAAATAAGCATCGACTTGTTTACGGGCGATGTTCAAATCATGTCTTAATTGAACATCTACTTGATCCGCCAAACTGGTAAACCCCGCCTTGTTTAAGGTCTCTACGGTTAAATTAATCTGTTGATCTACGTCCTTACGATAGTCCTGCAATTCTTTTATTCTGTCTGGAAAATTTGCTGTCGAGCTCGACATTGCTTTATTTGTTGGCGCTCTTTCCCGTGAAATTTTATTGGATGTTTCAGCAAAAACTTGCAAGGCTTGAATATTGACTAAAGCTCGATTTGCTCGGCTATACTCTCGATAATTACTGATGATTTGTGGAACAGCAATTAACAAAACAGACAAAATGATGACTGACATGAGGATAAGCAAACGCGTGCTTATTTGTTCTGATCTGAGTTCATGCACCATCACCATGGTCCTGTGGGAAGTTATATCGTAATAAAGCTAAAAAATTTTGTTTATATTATAGAATATATACACATAAACTACTCCACATAATCAAGTTTAATCTACAGCGTTCAACTGCTTTATATTATCGTTTTTATAGATGAGTAATATTCAAAATTCACATTTTACATATAAATAGAATTTGCATAAAATTAGACTCAGATAGAAATTCTCATTATTTGAAAATATATCTTTTTTATTGCCCAGTTTCCCCCAATAAACTGGGCATTTTTTTACCTACTGCATTTATCTCAAATAAAAGAATAAGCCTAATTTATCTAAGATACTTAATGTCAGTTGCTTACGTTCGGCAGGATCATCTCCTGTCTGCATGTGCATATTTAAAGCAAAAGCGGTGATCTGACCATTCGGCTGTTCTATCCATCCTGTATACCAACCCACTTGTGGCTCAACATCCATTCCCCAGCCACTTTTGGCATAGAGCTTGGAATCACCACGTCTTTCGACATAAAGCATATCTTTGACTTGCTGTTGTACAGCATCATCAAAAGGCAATGTTTTCTTTGCCAATTGATAAGCAAATTTAGCTTCTTGCTCTGGGGTGATTTTCAATGGACCAACCAACCAGAAATTATCCACCTGTTGACCAATTTGTGTATTACCAAAACCAACACGTTTGACTTCTTGACTCATCAAATCCAAACCAATACGTCGTGCCAACTCCTGATATACAGGTACGGCGGAAGCCTGCATTGCTTGTGCCAAGGTCATATCTTTTTCCCATGCGGGAAAAGATCTTTTTTCACCATTCCACTTAAATACTTCTGTATTTGTCGTTTTCGCATGTTGCAAACCAATTAAGGCATTCAACATTTTAAAAGTAGAGGCTGGAATATACGCAGTCTTGGCTCTATTTAAATCATTCCCATAGCGTTTAAATTGAGTTCCGTCATAAGTCACAAAGACGGCTTGAGTTTGCGCATAATTAAACAACAACGGAATTTCACTTGTTCTTTGTGATGAAGCTGGATCATACAAATTAAGCTTCGAAACACAACCTGAAAAAGCCAAACTACTCAGGATGATCAATACACTGCTTTTTATTTTAAATATGTTATTACTCATAAACTTTACTTAGGCATCGACTCTATCTGAAATAGTGTAGATGAGCCCATGAATTATTTTTTAAATTGAATGTAAGAAAATATTTACATGTGCAATATATTGGTGCATAATGCACCTCATTAGGGCAATTTATTAATATTCCTCAGCAGAATTTATTGATTTGCTCCAGATTTTGGCGAAAAATCCCAGTTTTCTTTGAAAATTGGGATTTTTTTTGGCAAGAATCATGCCAACATAATTCATCTTTTGCTTATTTATGCTATATATTGGTGCAATATTTTTATGATCTATTTAATGCGATTTGCTTTGAATTTTTAAATAAAAAAAGCCCAACCTTGGGGAAAGCTGGGCATATAAACTCAAAATCTCAAAAAAATTCATTTAAAATGAATGAACTTTATTGACTCATTATCCAAAATATCTTTTACTTTGTAAAACCTATTAAATTGATCGGATATAAATTAATTATCGTTTTTATAAATAATTGAGAATAAAACAACAATATTCACATGAAATGATTATACAATCACAAATTAATTCTAAAAATAGGCAGAATTTAATGACATTTTCTTGACATTGATCGCAAAACAACCATCGGTAATATCGATCAAAAAACACAAATAAACAATAAAATAAATGTATTAATTTAACAATTTGATCTCTGTTTTATATGAAATAAAACTTTTGTCTGAATTTAGTCTGTTGTTCTAATTAAGTTTTTTTCCAGGTTGACGTAAAGCTGTTCAAATGTACGTTTTTTAAACAATGTAAATTTCATGTATCTACTTTGTAAACAGCGGCCTTAAACGTCATTGACTTAATATCTTGTTACAATACAATGCCGTCTGTTTCACCAATTTCTCCTATTGGAAAAGATTATGAAAAAACTCGGTTTAGCCACTGCTTTATTATTAGCCATGACCGGCGCTCAAGCATACCAATTTGAAATTCAAGGTCAATCAGAGTATATCGATACAACTGTAAATGACAAAGATTTCACTGGCGGTTTGCAAGGTACTTACTACTTCAAAAATGTTGACTCTTCAAAAGGTCCATTGGCTGAAGCGGCGTTCTTAAACCAAGCTTCGAATGTTTCTTTAGCATATAACTATGGCGAATTAGACGCTGATGTAGTTGCACATAACTACGGCGCTAAAGCTGAACTTTATGTTCCTACTCCATATGTACCTGCATATGCAAGTGCTTCTTATAGCCACACAATCCTTGACGGTAAAAATGGCTGGTCAAATGATCAAGGCGATCGTTTTGCATTAGAAGTGGGTGCTCTTCCTACTCAAAACTTCTTAGTCGCTGTTGGTTATACTAACGTTGCTGACCAAGTTGCTTTAGATGCATTCAATGTTATGGGTAACGGCGTTGCTAAAGCGACTGCTGAAGCTGCAACAATTGGTGAAGACCAAGACGCAATCACTGCACGTGCTAAATACGTTGGCGGTATTGACGGTACAAATATGTCTTTAGCGTTTGAATCAGGCATTATCTATGGTGATGCGACTGCATACCAGTTCAAAACTGATTTCTATTTGAACCCACAATTAAGCGTTGGTGCTTCTTACGCAGCATCTAGCTACGAAGGTTCTCCAGATTCAGCTTGGGGTGCAAACGTAAACTACTTCATCACTCCTGCGATTGCAGTTGGTGCAAGCTACGTAAATGCAAACTACGAAGCGAAAAAAGATCAACCTGTTGCCTATGTTGGTGATACGCAAACTGTTGGCTTAAACGCTAAATTCCGTTTCTAAGTTGCTTAGAAATTGAATCAAAAAAAGGACTCATACGAGTCCTTTTTTATTGCCTTTGTTTTTAAATAAACAACTTAGTTTCTCAGTACATTTAAGAAATGTAGATGACGTTCATATTGGTCAATGATGTCTTGAATCAAGTCTTCTTGCGTCCACTCCATCACATCATAGTTTTGACCACCTTCTCTTAAAAATATTTCTGCTTGATAAAAATCATCGGTTTCCTGATGTTCTTCATTCATCATAAAGCTTGGCGCAACCATTTTGCGTGCAATGACTTTATAGATAAAATTGAACTCATCATGATGATCCACACTCAGTTGAACACCGTCTTCAGTTTCTTTAATCACCACATTTAAATCACGGCGTTTAAACTCAAAACGAATACTTTCAAAAGCCTTAATCACATCAACCTGAATATAGTGTTGTACTTCAGCCAGCGTATGCGGATAGTGCATGATTAAGCCTAAACGTTGCTGCCAGCTGCGTGGGTTTTGCACAGCTCTCGGCGTGATTCTTGCCACTTGTAAAGCCTGCATTTTGGTGACATCTAAGCGCAATGCTTTGACTAAGCCCCAACACAACAGCAGCATAATAAAAGTGAATGGTAGTGCACTCATCATGGTGGCCGATTGTAGCGCGCCTAGCCCACCAACCATTAAAAGAATGATCGACAAGACCGCCATTAAAACAGTCCAGAACAAGCGTTGCCATATCGGCGAATTTTCTGTTTTCGCAGTGAGATAATCGGTCACCAATGCACCAGAATCCGCGGAGGTAACGAAGAACAACACCACCAGCAGTGTTGCAATAAGACTAAACACACCTGAAAAAGGCAGATGGGTTAAAAATTCAAACAATGCAACTGATGAATCTTTTTGTACCGCAGAAATTAGCCCAACCTGCCCTTGTTCCATAATACTGAACAAGGCAGCATTGCCAATAAAACCCATCCAGATCAAGGTAAAGCCTGTCGGAATAAGCAGTACCCCAACAATAAACTCTCGAATGGTTCGACCTTTTGAAACACGCGCAATAAACATACCAACAAATGGTGACCAAGAAATCCACCATGCCCAATACATGATGGTCCAACCACCAATCCAGCCATTTGATTGATAAGCATATAAATTAAAGGTCATGCTAAACAAATTCGAAATATATTGTCCAGCGTTTTGAATGGTTGCTTGTAGGATATAAATACTGGAACTGGCGAGGAATACAAAGCCTAACAATACCAAAGCTAAAATCAGATTCAGTTCAGAGAGTCGTTTAATTCCTTTGTCTAATCCGAGGAAAACCGACAACGAAGCCAGCGTACTCACCACAATAATCAAAAAGATTTGGGTGCTAATATTACTTTCCCAGCCAAATAAATAATTTAAGCCAGAGTTAATTTGCGTTACCCCAAATCCTAACGTGGTAGCCACACCAAATACCGTACCAATGGTGGCAAAAGTATCGACCGCATCTCCGATTGGGCCATGAATTCGTTGACCAATAATCGGAAACAAACCCGAACGAACTTTGAGTGGCAAGTTATAGCGAAAAGCAAAATAAGCCAGCGTTAAGCCAACAACTGCATAGATAGCCCAAGCATGTAAGCCCCAATGAAAAAAGGTAATTCTCATTGCTTCTTGTGCAGATTCAATGGTTTGTGGATCACCAGCAGGTGGATTGACATAATGCATGACAGGTTCTGCAACACTGAAGAACATTAACCCGATCCCCATACCCGCAGTAAATAGCATGGCAAACCATGACCCATTACTATACTCAGGCTGACTATGATCAGGTCCAAGTTTGATTTTACCCATGTCAGAAAAGGCAATAAAAATCAGCACAATTAAAAATATTGCGACAGATAAAACATAGAACCAACTAAATGAATCGGTGATCCAGCGGTTCATCCTTTGGGTAATCAGTTCAAAGGCATTTGGTGCAAAGACAACAACGGCTAAAAAAAGCGCAATAATTCCAACAGTGCTCAAGAAAACATTTGGATTGACATTGTCAAACCAAGTGATTTTTTTGGAAGGCATATTTCCCCCAGGTTTTTATACTCAATGGACAGACTTTTTAAAGTCAAAAAAAGGCATTCACAGGTGTGAAAAAAGACGAATCCTGTAGAACAGCGATTGGATTCAGGCCACATTATAATTTAAATTAACATTTTCAACAATTTACTAAATGTAACAAGATCATTAGCTCATGATTTTGGTTTATTTTCAATATATTGCAGGGCAATCATCCGTGAGACGATCAGGGCAAAATACATCACACCACAGAACATTTGCAACATTGAAATCACCCGCGCAGCAGGTGCAACAGGAATCAAATCGGACAATCCCGTTGCCGATTGCAGACTAAAACTAATGAACAATAAATCCAGCCAAGATTGGTAGTCCGCAACATGATTTGGGTTTTGAAAACTCTGCGGAACCAGCAATTGACAAATACTGTATAAGAAGGCAAATCCCCATGCGATCAGGGTAAATACTGCACCTGCAGCAAACAGCTCATCTTTGGTTAAATAACGATCTGCAAACATATAACGGATTAGACCATATGCTGCACAAAAATAAGCGGCTGCTTCAAATGAATGTGCAAAGATTTGCAAAGTAACAGAATGAAAACCGATCAACATTAGAAAGGACAGTACAAATGCCCCTGTGACAAAGGTTAAGCCCAACAGTGTAAATGTCGGTGTTTGTCGAATCACTTTGGCAATAATCAGTAACGCGGATACACCGAGTAACCAAGTTAAAATTTGATAACTTCTGCTGGCATTGGTATAGACAGATAAAACTAAAATAAGCAGTTGGACCAACAATAACCATGCTGATGGTAATTGTTTAAAACCTTTCCAAAATTCGATCATTGAACGCATATTTTCTGATTCTGATTGTTCTTTTAAACATTCAAATTAACATATTCATTGGGTTTCTTAAATCCTTTCAATTTTCGTGATCATTCAACTGATCAATCTGTATAAAATAAGCTTTATATCGCTCAAACACTCAAGCTGAGATGATTGAGTTTTGGCTTTGCATCACCCATAAAAAAACACCTTCGAAAAGGTGTTTTTTAGGCTGATCTCAAATCACTTAGTGATCTGAAGCACCAGAGATACCAATACCTGTTTGTGAACGTACAAACTGTGCATCAAATGCTTTGCGCTCTGCTTCTGCACGTGCAGATTTGTCTGTCACAGAGAACAACCAGCAGCAGATGAATGCTAATGGCATGGCAAAAATTGCAGGACCATTGAATGAGTTGATTGGAGTATCAGAGATTTTTAATGTGTCTACCCAAACTGCTTTAGACAAGATAATTAAAGTCACCGCTGTCACTAGACCGACAACACCACCTACAACAGCACCACGTGTGGTTAAGCCTTTCCAGAACATTGAAAGAACCAATACTGGGAAGTTTGCACACGCCGCGACAGAGAATGCTAAACCAACCATGAAGGCAACGTTTTGTTTCTCGAACAAAATACCTAAGATCATCGCAAAGATCGCAAGACCAAGTGTTGCAATCTTCGACATACGTAATTCAGATTCAGGGGTTGTTTGACCTTTTTTCAATACGTTTGCGTACAAGTCATGTGAAATTGCTGAAGCACCTGACAGTGTCAAACCCGCAACTACCGCAAGAATCGTTGCGAATGCAACTGCTGAAATAAAGCCCATGAACAGATCGCCACCTACTGCATCTGCAAGGTGTACCGCTGCCATGTTGTTACCGCCAACTAATTCTAGTTTGCCAGTCACAGCCATTTTTGCAACATCAATAAATTGTGGGTTGTTTGATACGAAAAGGATCGCACCGAAACCGATAATGAAGGTTAATAAATAGAAGTAACCAATGAAACCTGTTGCAACAACCACAGATTTACGTGCTTCTTTAGCATCTTTAACTGTAAAGAAACGCATAAGAATATGTGGTAAACCAGCTGTACCAAACATGAGTGCTAAACCAAGTGACAAAGCATCGAGTGGGTTTTTCGCCAAACTGCCTGGTCCCATAATTTTGGTTGCATCATCAAGACTAACATCATGTACTTTTGCAAATACATCAATAGATTGCTTGAACATTTCAGAGAAGCTATAACCGACAGAATGCATCACCATGAACGCCATGAATGTTGCACCTGAAAGTAACATCACTGCTTTAATGATCTGTACCCAAGTTGTCGCCAACATCCCACCAAAGATCACGTAAGCCATCATCAGAAGGCCAACAATCACAACTGCGATGTTATAGTTCAAACCAAATAACAGTTTGATCAACTGACCTGCACCCACCATTTGAGCAATCAAATAGAAAGCCACAACAACAAGTGAACTGATTGCTGCAAGTGTACGTACTGGTTTTTCTTCTAAACGGAAAGAAACCACGTCAGACAGGTTATATTTACCTAAGTTACGTAAACGCTCAGCAACCAAGAACAATACGATTGGCCAGCCAACCATGAAACCCAGTGAATAAAGCAAGCCATCAAAGCCTGAGCTAAACACCAATGCAGAAATACCCAAGAACGATGCAGCAGACATATAGTCACCTGCAATCGCTAAACCATTTTGGAAACCAGAGATACCACCACCAGCGGTGTAGAAGTCTGCAGTATTGGTGGTTTGTTTTGCAGCCCATTTGGTAATAAATAAGGTTAAACCAACAAAAATTGCAAACATAATGATTGCATGCCAGTTAGTCGCTTGCTGCTGAGCTTCACCTAAATCTGGGCCTGCTTGTGCAATAGTAGAAAGCAGTGCAGTAGATGCAAGAGCTGCTTTAGTCTTTAAAGAGTTCCATTTCATCTTAGTGCAGTCCTTTTTCGTGGGCGATTGCTTCGACTTCTTTCATTGCATCTGCATTCAATTGATCCAATTTATTGTTGGCAATATATGAGTACACACCACACAATACGAAAGATAAAACAATAATTCCTAAACCTAAAGGAATCCCCCAAGTGGTGATGCCACCACTAAATGAACTCATTAAAAATTCTTTGTTATAGCCAACTAAAAGCATAAATCCAACATAAACGAACAACATAATTGCTGTTAATGTCCAGCTTAATTTACTTTTTTTAGCAACCATTTCCTTGAATTTTGGATTTTGTAGAATCGCCTCTACCTGTCTCTCATCCATAACCATGCTCCTTGATAAGCGACCAGAACGCTGGTTGCTTTTTTTAATATTTTTTTACATGGTCAAAATTAACAATATTGTGGGGTTCTCGTAACTTAGACTTTGGTCGTTAAATTTTGAGCAAAATAAACGAGACAGTTCATGTATGCGTTATTATAGGCGCAGCTTTTTATACTGTAGTCCTTATGAACAGTTGGTTAATTATAGGGGTTCTGGCCCTTTACATCCTCATTCTATTCGTTTGTGCTTTCTTTGGTGAGAAGCATGCGAGTCGATTAAGTACGCGCGGCAGGATGCTTCTCTTTAGTCTAACATTGGGGGTATATTGCTCATCTTGGACATTTTATGGAGCAACAGGTGCTGCAGTACGTGAGGGAATTATTTTCCTTCCGATTTATTTAGGACCTTTATTATTTGTCTGGTTGGGTTATGACATTTGGCGTCGTTTAGGTCGCGTTCGACAACATCATGCGATTTCTTCAATTGCCGACTTTGTGGCAGCACGTTATGGTAAAAGTGGAACATTAGCGTCCTTAGTGACCATCTTGGCTGTAATCGCCATCATTCCTTACTTAGCACTACAATTACGCGCCATTGCGCTTAGCGCTTCCGTCATGCTCGATCACAATACCCAAGTGGTCTCCACCACCACCAATGGTGTGCTTGGTCTTACCGCTGTATTGGCGATCTTGGCCATGATGTTTGGCACAAGACAAATTGCCAATACCGAACAACATGGCGGTTTAATGCTTGCTGTTGCTTTTGAATCATTTGTAAAACTATTTGCCCTGCTCTGCGTGGCCTTTTTCTTTATTTTTGATCATCCACAAAATATTGTACAGATCTCACAGGATGTGCAAAAGACTTTTCATGAAGTACAACTGTTTGGTGTGCCAGACACCTTTTGGGTTCAAACTTTATTGGCCTCATTGGCGATTATCTGTTTACCACGTCAGTTCCATGTGGCCGTGGTTGAATTACGCGATGAAAAACATATACGTGGTGCAAGACGGTGGTTTGCGGCATATTTGATTCTGACCATTATTGCCATTATTCCAATTGCCAGTTGGGCTCTTCATGCAGCACCTAAATATCTCACCATACCTGATGTTGCGGTACTCTCATTGCCAATTAGTTATAACCAAGACTGGTTATCTTTACTGGCATTTTTAGGTGGTTTTTCAGCATCAACAGGTATGCTGTTAGTCTCGTCTGTGGCACTGTCCATCATGCTGAGTAATGACTTGATTATGCCTTCTCTATGGAAGTTTGGCATTCTTTCTCGTCATGACAAACGCTTACCACAGGTACTTAAATTTACCCGTCGTGTGTGTATTTTAGCGGTAATGTTACTTGGATTTTTATTCTTCCACTTCTTTAATGATATTGACCAATTATCCACCTTTGGGTTATTGGCATTTAGTGCAGTTGCACAATTTTCGCCAGCTTTAATTGGTGGTTTATACTGGCGTGGTGGAAGTCGCCAAGGGGTTTATGCAGGCTTGGTCGTAGGCTTTATCCTTTGGTCATATACCTTATTATTACCAACGATTTTACGTAGCTTACCAGTTGAGTATAGCCAGTTTGCACATCAATTTTTGATGTTTGGACCTTTAAATATTGAATGGTTAAGACCAGAAGCCTTATTTGGCTTTGAATCTTTTGCCCCGCTTACCCATGGTGTAATCTGGGCACTTGGCTTAAATATTACTTTATATATTTGGGTCTCTCGTATTTATCGCCCAAGTATTGCTGAGCAAATTCAGGCAGAGAGCTTTTTCTATTATGAAACCAAGCCCTTACCTGCACAAAATACCTCTACCGATATTAATTATTTACACCATGATGTAGCTAAACTTAAAGTTGGCGATCTGATTGCACTTGCCAAACGGATTACTGGTGAAGGCCCAGCAACCCATGCCTTTCAGCAATTTTGCACCATGAATAATGTGGTGCTCAATGAGAATAGCAGTGCCAATGGGATGTGGTGGCGGTTCACTGAACAATACCTCGCAGGCACAATCGGTGCAGCCTCAGCACGGACATTACTCACCACGGCTATGGTCAATAATGGCTTGGCGTTAGGCCAAGTGGCAAATATTCTGGACCAAGCGTCACAATGGCAACGCTTTAACCAAAATCTCATCATGACCATGATTGACCACATGACCCAAGGGGTGAGTGTGGTTGATGAAAACATGTGTTTGGTTGCATGGAACAACCAATATTTAAAACTGTTTGATTATCCAAAAGATTTAGTCTATGTCGGTTGCCCAATTGCCGATTTGATTCGTTATAACGCAGAGCGTGGCGAATGTGGTCCAGGCTCGGTAGAAGAACATGTACGTAAG
Organism: Acinetobacter sp. RIT698; assembly: GCF_009668065.1. Lineage (NCBI taxonomy): Bacteria > Pseudomonadati > Pseudomonadota > Gammaproteobacteria > Moraxellales > Moraxellaceae > Acinetobacter > Acinetobacter sp. RIT698. Next base: position 6,195 of record NZ_WJYH01000051.1, on the reverse strand, counting down.
CGAATTCATTGGATGAAAGTCGGTAGCGCACATGAATTTGAACGGATTCGTAAAGATGGCCGTGTGATTCAAATGCGTGGTAATCCCATTGAAGGTGGTGGTTTTGTTACGACCTTTGCGGATATTACTGCATTCCGTGAAAATGAAGCGGTACTTGAAGCACGTGTGTCGGACCGTACTCAACAGCTTGCAAATGCCTTATCTGAACAACAACTGGCACGTGAGCAAGCCGACAAAGCCAATATGTCAAAAAGCCGCTTTATTGCAGCAGCCAGTCACGATTTGCTTCAACCGATGCACGCAGCACGCTTATTCAGTACTGCTTTAGAACAAAGCGTACAATCGGATGAAGATCGTAAAACCTTACAACAGCTTGATCGTGCCTTACATGGTGCTGAGAGTATGTTGTCTGCCCTTTTAGACATTGCACGGCTGGAAGGTGGTTCAATCCAACCGAAACGTCAAGCTTATCCACTGCATGATTTATTAAGTGATTTAGAACTGCAATTTAAATCAATCGCCGCACAACGTAATATCCAATTGCGTGTCCATGATGCTCAATTCTGGATTGATACCGACCCACAATGGATCCGCCGTATCATCCAAAACTTTGTCAGCAATGCCTTACGTTATACTGCTCGTGGACGTGTGATTGTTGGTGTATTACGCGCGTCTAATCGCCCAAATCATATCCGTATCGGTGTCTGGGATACCGGCCCAGGGATTGCAGAAGAGCAACGCATTAAGCTGTTTCAAGAGTTTGAGCGTTGTGGACATACCTCGCCATGGGGTGAGCAAGGCCTAGGGCTTGGTTTGGCAATCGTCCAACGTATGACCAGTTTGCTTGATTATCCTGTGCATGTTTACTCTGAACTAGGTAAAGGCTCATGCTTTATGATTGATGTACCAATGGTAGCAGCACCTAAAGTGGTTTCATCACCTGTACAAGCGGTACCATTAAAAGCCAAAGCTTATAAAATCTTGTGTTTGGACAATGATGATACGATTTTAGAGGGTATGGCAACGCTACTGACCAAATGGGGTTATCAAGTCTTTAAAGCCACTGAACCTGAACAAGCTTTGGAAATTATTCAAAAAGAAAATATTCAAGTCTGGCTGGTTGATCAGCATTTAAATCATGGCAAAATTGGCTTAGATTTTATTGTCGAAAACCGTCAGGAAAATGTTCCTTCAGCACTGATTACTGCAGATTCTGATCCTGAATTACCAGAACGTGTTAAAGACCTCAACGTGGTGTTGTTGAAGAAACCATTGAAACCTGCTTCTCTTCGGGCATGGTTATCTGGCTTGAAGATTTCTAAATAATCTTCCACTACGTTCAACCCTTTTCAGTTTATTGATCACGTTCTTCTTTAATGTTTTGAAACATTTACAACCTCTAGATCGTTGCATTCTAGAGGTTTTGTAACGCAATTTTTTAAGTGGAATAGCAATTTTTTTTAAGCTTTGTGCAAAAGCATTCAAAAAATAGCAAAACTTGAACCCATTTATTGACTAAAAACTTCAAAGCCCTCTTTTCTATGGCAAATAACATCAAAATAGTAAATATACACTTGTATAGTTAGTTACAATTTTCTATTTATATGATTTTAAAAAATAAAAAAACACTTTTTACCCTATCTACAACTTTAGTCGTATTCCTATTGCATCTCAGATAAATCAAAAATTACTTCAAGACAAAATCACGCTCATGTTTAGGAAAACAAAAACAGCGCTTGAATTCAATTTTAAATAGGATTTTTAACCATGAATATTTCAGAAACTGTTCCACATGGGCTACACCAAGCTCAACAATTTCATCGTCAATATGGTGCAAATGCAATCTTGCCTGAAATTGATTGGCAAGATCTTTTTAAACACAGCAAACTCCACGACACACAAATCCAAGCACTCAACACGATTTATCAAGCAGCTGTGCCTTTAGCACTTCAAGTGTTTGAGGAATTAAAATTTGATGTATTTACCCCTGTTGCTTACCATCCTCAAGGCTTAGGTCTGTTTGATAAATTAGCGCAACAAGAAGAAAAACTGGTTCAACGTCTCGAAGATGAATGCGAATGTTTAAATGATGAAGTTCGTCATCAAGTGTGGAGCATGTTACTGCGTGGCGGTGCGGTACTGGTCTTTAAAGCATGGTTAGGTAAAGTAAAAACCGGCGAAAATATCTTAGATATGACCCAATTTGATGAATTATCAGATTTGCTTTTTATCAAAACCTCACCGACAACATTGGCAGCTCGTTTAAAAATCGATGCACATGCAGATTACGACCATGTTTTCCTAATGTATGGCAATGATGTTTTTCTAGACCGTTTTAATAGCTTAGAAGCGGCTGCTTTATTTGTAGATTTAGGTGTTTATGATGCAGCTTTCTTAAGTCTACGTGATGACCGAGTAGCAGATTACCTAAAATCTAAAGGCTATGTCACCCATGAACAAATTGAAGATTTAAAATGTGCTTTAAACCCATTGGGCTGCCCTGATCAAGTTTCTAAACAAGACTGTTTAGCTTAATCCTCATGCTTGAATGATGTATAAAGAAAGCCAGTCAATTGACTGGCTTTCTATTAGAGTGAAGCATCACTACATTTTATTGCGTATTAATACAATGCTTTAGGCAATTTAATCTGAATAATTTCATTATCATCCGCACGCTTTGCATTTCGTCCTGATGAACCTGGAAAGTTATTGTCATTTAAAACAGTTAAAGTATTTTTATTTTCAATAATCACATCTTCAATGGTTTCAAATGGAAAAGCAAAAGTTGTTGCTGTACCAATATCTCCATCACGCGCTGTACCATAGAGATTATTCGGGTTGGCGATATTCATAAGATCAACTAAGTCAGAACGTTTTACCGCTTTCCCAGAATCCCCTAATTCAATTTGAATCAGCTTCTTATAACCATCTAACTTGTTTTGACTCGCATCACGCTCAATGATAATGCCAGACTTATCATCAAACATTTGGAAGTCACCAATATTGGTCGCCTTGGCATTCAAGGTAAAATAATAATATCGCCCAGTATACGCTTTCTTCTTCACATCAAATTGTGAGATAAGCAACTGTTGTGTGGTCTCGCCTTTTAACGGTTTTTCTAACAAAGGATATAAATATTGACCATCCTTAGACAATGCCATTCCTTCAAAGCCACCGCTTTGCTGAACCAAAGGCTCTACATAATTTATGTTGGCTTTATTGAATTGATTTTGCGGAGAACGCAATTCCACACCAGCTTTCAATGGATGAGGTAATGCAATCGGCGCATCAAGCAGTATTCCATCTTTATCAAAATGCAGTAAATATGGTCCAAATTCATCACCAATCCAATAGGTACCATCCGCAGTACGTTGAATCGATTCAGGATCAAAATCTGCCCCAGTGAGTAAACGATCTGTGCTGTTTTGATTGATGATTGAAAATGGTATTAATTTATTGGGATCACGAAGCTGAATAAAGCTCATCACTTGAACTTTTGCAGATCCTGCCGATTTCGTCCGAAAATCAGGTTTTACTTGATAAACACGGAGTAAAAAGTCAGATGAATTGTCTTGTGTACCAAAGCCATTGTCTGCCATGACCATATAAGTGCCATCACCGTTCTTTACAGCACCCGAAAAGCCTTGAACTGGCTGACCTTTAAAAGGCGGGAATATGCCATTGGCGCCCTTTACAAAGGCACCTGAGTTTGGACCAGCTGCATAAGTTTCGACTTCAAGTTTGGCAAATGAAACCAAGGTCGGTACAGTAACAGATGGTTCAAATGAGAAATCATTGTCATCATCATTACATGCGGTTAAAGCCAATACGCCTAACGCTAAAACAGAGTAAGCAATTTTTTTCATAAAGGTCTTTTTTATTGATTTAAATGAGCTTTATTAGAAACCAATAGCATGACATTTTGAGGTCATTTCAATGACAATATTGCGTCAGTTTAATGATACGTAGATATGCTTCACACAGCATATACTCCACCTTATAAGCGCGCACAAGCTGAATTAACATATTGAATTTAAATAATATTAACAACGGAGTAATCTATTCCAGCTACTTTGATTCATATTAGGTTGAGCTAGACTTGAATATCGAAACCCAAATCCACATCACAGGCAGCTTGACCACCACGGATTCCCCAATTTTCAGCGGGAATTTCTCTTAATAAAATTTTGATATGATCTTTGGGAATCCCTAATACAGATAGATTCTCTACAATACTGCGATACAAATTTCGCTTGGTATCCAGTGTACGCCCAGCAAAACAATCAATACGAATCAGGGTAAATTTTTCAGGATAAAGCTTATTCGGTGGACATTGAAAGCGATGTGGTTCATGTACCAATAAACGAATATCACGATCATATTCAGGAATTTTAAAAGCGCTCACCAATGCATGATGAACAGCATCGATTAAGCCCACTTCTTGTGCTACAGAATATTGATAGCGAACTTCAATTGTAGTTGCTGGCATTATTGTTCTCGATTTATATTATTTTAAATCGAAAGAATAGCATAATTTATAGACAACCCTAACAATTCAACAGATATCAATTCAGCTGCTTCCACATCTTTTCAATAATATAATAATCCATTGAATTAAATTAATTTTTTACTTAGGTAACAATCTTAATAGCCCCGCATTTTTCCCATCTTCCAAAACCCAAATCGAACCATTATGGGCGGGATGGATATCTCGAATGCGTTGCTGCATGTTTAAACGCTGTACCTCACGGACAGGCTTCGATTCAGTATCAACCACAATAATCGCTTCTGAAGATAACCCACCAATCAAGGCTTTATGATTCCATTTCGGGAATAATTCATCTTGATAAAAGACCAAACTGGAGGGTGATATTACTGGTGTCCAACTGATTTCTGGCGCCTTAAATTCAGGACGCGTCGCATGATCGGGAATGGGTTTTCCTGAATAATGATCACCATTGGAAACAATCGGATAACCATAATTTTCGCCCTTCTTAATCAGATTTAACTCATCTCCTCCTTTAGGCCCCATTTCAACCACCCACAATTGATCCTTCGTATCAAAAGCCATACCTAATGGGTTACGATGACCCAACGACCATACTTGTTTTGCAATCTCACCTTGTTGAGTAAATGGATTATCTGCAACAACAGTACCATCATCATTCAGTCTTAAAACTTTTCCTAAGTTTGAATTCATATCTTGAGCAGGATCAAATTTCTGGCGTTCACCAGAACTAATCCAGAGCTTACCATCCTTTGCAAAAATCATTCGATGTGCATAATGCCCTTGTCCTGAAACCTTAGGAACTTGCTCCCAGATTCTTTTAATATTGATTATTCGAGGATTTTTCTCTTGTAGATTTAATTCACCACGAATCACAACCGCACCATATCCCCCTTTTCCTGTTTCGGCATAACTTAAATAAATTTGATGATTGTTTGCAAAATCAGGATGTAAAACAATATCACCTAAGCCACCTTGTCCACCATAAGCCACTTGGGGAACCTCTAAAATTTCTATACTTTTCAATGTGGAAGGATCAAACAGTTTTAGCTTTCCTCTCCTTTCGGTAATCAGTAAACGACCATCAGCCAACTCAGCCATTGCCCAAGGTTCATCAAATGTCGCTACTTTTTGGATCTGATAGGTCTGGTTGATCAGCGAATTTGCTGTAGTGGTTTGATTATTTTGAGCATTACATGCACTCAACAAGCTACTGCTGAGCAATAGAGGTAAATAGATTAAGCACTGTCGAAAAGCCTTCATTTTAGATTCCCTCAATATTGTTATGACTTATCGATTTATTTTAAACAAAAGTATCCATCTCACCATTTCATATTGGTAACTGAGCGAATTGGGCCTTAATTTTTAATTGGATCATCTTGTAAGCTTTAACCTACAACAATCGCAGTGATTAGCGAATATACGGACCTAGACATTGCACTTATCATAGCAAACATAAAGAGACAGGAAGTCTCATTGAGAATAAGAAAACACACAGGACGTGAGATTCGACAGGAGTCAAATCTAACACACCAATACGAAGAAAACCCCATCAGGATGATGGGGTTTTCTTTTTGCATCTACAAAAATATATTTATTTTCAGTCATTTATGCACTTCAATTCTTGCGCAGATTTATATTTCATCATGCCCATCAACACCGCACATAAAAAACACCCCGCTCTCTAG
>NZ_WJYH01000050.1:0-30077 GCF_009668065.1 Acinetobacter sp. RIT698 | reverse complement strand
TAAAGTCATTAATCTTATGGCCTGCCTCAATACCACGACGTTCAAACTTGGTTTGTGGACGCCATTCAGGACGAGGATAGCTATTGCCTTTGCCTGCTAAGTTTTCTAAACGAGGGCGATTGTCTAAAACATCGAGCATCCATTCAGCATAGGGTTCCCAGTCTGTTGCAGCATGGAATGTACCACCGATTTCAAGTTTTTCTTCAACCAATGGCATACGATCATGAGAAACAAAACGACGTTTAAAATGACGTTTTTTCTGCCAAGGATCAGGGAAATAAAGTTGAACCGTATTGATACTATTGTCAGGCATTTCTCGTAAAACTTGAATTGCATCTGCATCTAAAACACGGAGGTTTTTAACTTCCGCCATACCTGCTTCATAAACACATTGCGCAATACCAGGTACATGCACTTCGATTCCAACAAAATTACGTTCAGGATTGGCTTTTGCCATCAGGACCAAAGAGCGACCCATACCAAAACCAATTTCTACCGTAAGTGGGCGTTCAGGATGTTCAAAGTGTTGACGTAAATCGCCGACAGGGTATTCCAAAATTAAATCACGATGTTGTTCAAGCGCAGTACGTTGTGAAGTATTGAGTGGTGACGATCTACGCATAAATGTCACAATTTCACGGTGTTCTTGCAAATTGTCTAATTCTACAATTTGTGCTTCAATTTGATCGTTTGACATGATTTAGGTAATACTAGAAATCTAAAAGGCGTATTGTAAGTGCTGAGCTTCGCAAGTCAAATTTTTTATAGAATTTCATTCAATTCTAATAAATTTACAATGAAAACTGGATAAAATAAAATCACTATCGAGCGCTGAGTCAGAGAGTATTGCTGTTACTCAAAGAGTCGTTATGTTCATTTAGACTTTGTCTAATTAACTCGATTAATTCGCGCGATGCTTTAGGTAGTGCTTTATCTTTTAACCAAATCAGATAAATCGGAACAGAAAGTTGATTGTAGGTATTTTTAAAATCAATTTGGATTAAACGCCCATCATCAATATGTGACTTAACCAATGAATATGGAAAATTTCCCCATCCTAAGCCGATCTCAACCATATCAATCGCCGTTTGTAGATCATTGGTTCGCCAGTAAGATGCAGCAATTACCGATCTCAAATCTGCAATATCAAGCGCACTACTCGCAACAACAATTTGCCGAACATTAACCAAATCCTCGATATAAATAGGATGAACTGCTTGATTCATCAAGGCATGATTTGCAGATATAGTTGCAACAACAACCTCCATGCTGACCAACTGCAAATGTTCTTGCATTTTGATATGTTGCCCTGAACCCGCTAAACAAATTGTGATTTGTTCTGAATACAGTAAATGCAAAATATCATCTTGTGGCGCAGTAATGATTTCGATATTGAGCAACGGGTATTTTGATGCAAGTTTATCAATAGATTGTAAAAGTTTCTGATTGTTTACATCCGATACAACACCTATTTTTAAAGTACTCTCCAAACCTAAGGACAGTTCATAAGCATGCTTACTCAATTGTTTTAATTGTTCTGAGATGATTCTTGCTTGTGGGGCTAAGGCAAGTGCTGAAGCTGTTGGAATCACTTTGCGGGGTGTTCTTTCAAACAGCTGTAAGCCTAATTCTGCTTCGATATTTGCGATACCCATACTGACGGCTGATGGTACTCGATTTAAGGCACGAGCCGCAGCAGAAAAAGAGCCTGTATCCAGTACTTTTACAAATAATTCTATATTTTCGCTGGTGAAATTCATAATTGGTATCAGTCAAACTGAAAGCTATTGTCTTTATCTATTATTATAACTGAAATTAAAATAGCTTTTTTGAAAATCTGTTTGGGTAAGTTTATGCAAGGTCTTAAACGTAGAGTAATTTATGTAAGTACCTATGAAATCATTGGATTAGGTATTTCTTCTTTAGGGCTGGCACTACTTTCGGGTACACAATTAACCCATACGGGGCCTTTGGCTTTCCTGATTACCACGATTGCTGTGAGCTGGAACTTTATTTATAACTTAATTTTTGAAGCATGGGAAAGACGCCAAACTTTACGTCAACGTACAGTAAAACGCCGTATAGCTCATGCGATTGGGTTTCAATTAACCTTGGTGGTTTTTCTTATTCCATTGATTGCATGGTGGATGAATATTAGTTTTCTAGAGGCATTTTTATTAGATGCGGCTTTAATTGTTATCATTCCAATTTATACCTTTATTTTTAATTGGTCTTTTGATCGATTATTTGGTGTCCCACTTTCCGCTCAAGCTTAAAAATGTAGTTGTTTCTGCTTAAGTTATTTGCCCATTCAATTGAATGGGCAATAATTCAGGTTTTTTCTAGCACAATAATTTCTATTTAGGGTCTGTTGACATTTCATAAATGGCTTGCGTTGTAGGTTAAAATTGAGCAGGCAAGGCATGAAACGAAGAGAATAGCGAGACTATTTTCGAGTTTCATAACGTAGGCTGAGATAATTTTAGCCACAACCCTTCGGGACTAGCGTGTTTTTTGCCGCTACGTCGTTACGAACTACTCATTTAGAATGACTAAATTTCGTATTTCGCGCCTAGTATCGCCTAAAAAACACACGTAGTCGCAAACATAGACGAATTGTCAACAGACCCTAATGCTTTAAATTTATACGACAGCTCATGTCGCAACAATAAAGAAATCGCCGTTGTTGACCGCTCATAATTTATATAATCACTAAAGTTCATTCGGAAAATTAGGTGTGAGTGATGACAGAGCGTATTAGAGAAAAGCTGCAAATTTTAGCAGATGCTGCGAAGTATGATGTGTCATGTTCATCCAGTGGCAGTAACCGTAAAAACAAAGACAGTGGGCTAGGCAATACGGGGGCTGGAATTTGCCATAGTTATACCGAAGATGGTCGATGTGTGTCGCTGCTTAAAATCTTATTTTCCAATGTGTGTATTTTTGATTGCTCATATTGTGTTTCTCGCCGTTCTAATGATGTCAAACGAGCTGCTTTTACGGTACAAGAAGTTGTTGATTTAACCATTAATTTTTATAGAAGAAATTATATCGAAGGGCTGTTTCTCAGTTCAGGAATTTTTAAGTCAGCAGACTATACCATGGAGCGCATGCTACAAGTCGTTAAAAAGCTACGATTAGAAGAAAACTTTAATGGCTATATTCATCTTAAAACGATTCCAGGTGCTTCACAGGAGATTATCCATGAGGCAGGGCTTTATGTAGATCGGATGAGTATCAATTTAGAAATGCCTACCGCGGAAGGCCTTAAAAAGTTTGCTCCTGAAAAAACCCATGATGAAGTGCAAAAAGATTTGGGTATTATTCGAGATCGTTTGATTCAATTTAAAGATGAAAGAAAAATTATAAAAACTGTGCCGAAGTTTGTTCCAGCAGGACAAACAACTCAAATGGTGGTGGGCGCACATAATGAAACGGATCAGGATATTATCTTAATGGCTGATCGTCACTACAAAGAATTTAAACTCAAACGGGTATATTTTTCGGGCTATATTCCGATTAATGATGAAGAAAAAGCATTGCCTTCAGTGGGTTCAGCACCGCCATTATTGCGTGAAAATAGATTGTATCAATCTGATTGGTTAATGCGATTTTATGGTTTTGAAGCGACTGAAATTGTCAATGCAAAGCATCCAAATTTAGACTTAGATATCGACCCCAAACTGAGCTGGGCGCTACGTCATCCTGAACAATTTCCTATCGATATCAATCAAGCTGAATATCGAATGATCTTAAGAGTCCCTGGAATTGGGGTACGTTCAGCTAAAAAGATTGTTCAAGCACGTCGCTTTGGTAAAATTCATATTGATCAAATCAAAAAATTGGGGATTGCTTATAATAGGGCAATGCATTTTATTCGTTGTGCAGATACTCCACCATTTTTAAAAGATCAATTACCCAGTCAAATTCGCCAGAAAATATTACAGACAGGGCATTCAAAATATACTCAACAACTTTCACCCCAGTTGGACTTGTTATTCTAAATGGCGAAATATATTTTTGATGGGACCATGACAGGGATTTTGTGCTGTGTATTTCGTGCATTTCAATTTAAAGAGTTCGATGTCATTGTCTCAAGTGAAAACAACACCCAAGCCGCTTTATTTGATGAAACGATTTTTGTTGAATCCAATGACGCTCAAGCCAATAGAGTTTGGCAAGGCCTAAAGTTAAAAGTTTCAGCAAGTGGTTTACGTAATTTTTACTATACTTTTTTATCTGAACAGGAAGATGCTTTTCAACATCTGTTTAATTTTAGTGTTTATGCATTCTTCGCTCAAAAAGCGATTGATCGAGATTATGGTCATCCAGATGTTTTGGCACTGTCAAAATGGGCCAAACAAGTGGGAAGAGAAAAACATCGTATGGAAGCTTTTGTTCGCTTTAAAAAATGTAAAGATGAATTATTTTTAAGCTTGGTTAAGCCAGATTTCAATGTTTTGCCTTTGATCGAAAAGCATTTTAAAGCACGCTATCAAGACCAGCGCTGGCTTATTTATGATGAAAAACGAAATTTTGGTATCTATTATGATTTAAGACAGGTTCATCAAGTCAATATGAATGTCTTAGAAATTGATCAAAATATTCATCAAGGCTCTAGTCAGGATTTTAGTGTTGAATTAGATCATCAAGAGGTTCTATATGATCAGCTTTGGAAAGATTATTTTAACAGTGTAAATATTTCAGCGCGAAAAAACATTAAACTGCATATTCAATATGTACCAAAGCGATATTGGCGCTATATGAATGAGAAAACGATTTAAATATTTTTAAATCAATAATATGGGTTTGGTTTTGATGTGTAGCTGATTTTCTCTATTACATTCATGAATGAGTTTGGAAATTTGTCAATTCTTAGGTATTAAACTTGATTCTCTAATTATTCTATATTTCTAAGACTCGTGTTTTTTCAATTGAGTTTTTTTGGGAATCAAAAACCTTATAAATGCTAGTTTATAAGGTTTTAATGCATCTATCTGAAATAATATAAATCAGATATTTCGGGATTGATCATTTATTCACTTTGACTTAATCATCTAGCACTTTAGACTGTCGTTCATTATCTGCTTTCCCAATCTGCCAGTAAGAACAGGCATAACAATCTTCTTTGCCCCAATCACTTTGCTTTCTTAAGATATTACGACATGCGCGTACAGCTTGTAGTTCAGCGGTAATATGTGCAAAACGGCTTGCTGGTAGATTAATGAATTCAGGATGGCGTAACAACTCGTCAGCCAATAAGCTTTGTTGAAGCGGGTTCGGATTGAACAGCCATATTTGCTCTAAATCACCTTGCGTCTGCAGTTCGATTTGATCTTTTACAGTTGCCACTTCTGCAATGACATATACTTTGGCATCAGCTGTTAATTTTTCTAAGATCGCTTGAGTGACTGCAAGTCCCGTCCCATCGGTGATAATGAGATAATGATTTAGTCCTGTAGGGATTGAATTTTTAGCAGCAGTAGACATGGTTACGCCAATTTGATCTCCAGGTTGAGCACGATCTGCCCAGTGACAAGCCACCGTATCTGTACCATGCATTGCAAACTCGATGGTTAGAGTTTTATTGACTAAATCAATATCACGATGGGTATAAGTCCGAATTTCTGGCATCATCTCAGGATTACTGACAATCCATTTACGTTGATTAAAATCAAAATCAGGAATTTCTATTGTGGTTTGATCATGCCTTGGAATAAAAATTTTATTGTTATCACCAATACTGGTGTGTTTGAATTTCTCTACATCTGCACAGTCAAAAATAATACGGATATAGTTTGGACCTAGATATATTTTCTCTTTCACTTGAATAAAAGTGCGATGTGCATTCAGCGCCATGATTTATTCCATATAAATAACAATAATTCTCATTATCGTATCGGCTTTTACATGAAAATGCCACTAATACCGCGAGAGTTGATGATAAAACTGCAAAGATGCTCAATATCCTGCATCAATAAATCATAAACAATTCAATCTATCCATTGGTATTATGCATTATGAGGAGAAATAGCATAGGTTACAGAATCATATTTAGGTTTCTTTTTATACTCAGAAATAACCCCACCTAAAGATTTTGCGATATGGCGACTGGCATAATTTTCGACAGCTACAGGATAAATAAAATTTTTAAAACTCAAATTGACTGAAGCCCAATGAACCATGCTTGTTACCGCATCTTTACCAAATCCTGACTTATGTCGATCTTCTCGAATCCAAATGCCTAATTCAGGTGTTTCCGTTTGTATTTGATGCAATCCTGCAAGGCCAAGAAACTCATGATTGGCAATGTTTGTGACGACGAAAATTAACTCATTCCCATCTTTAATATTCTCTAGCCATTTATGCCAGATCTCATCAAACTCTTGACGGCTTTGCGGAGGATCCCAAGCCATATATCGAGTCAAGGTGGGAGTAATATGCTGAAATACCTCATCAGCATCTAAAGATGTAAATGGTTTTAAAACAACTTGAGAAAAATGGATCTCTATATTATTCCAGTTCAAAAAAACCTCGAAAATTCAGAATTACAGTTAATTTATCGTATAGCAGACAAAAGATACATAGTTAAAATCAGGATCGGTTTAAGCTAAAAACTATCCTAAATTGAAGTCATCAATAGGGATATCGATCCTAGTTTTCTGACTTTATTCTGAATATCGAGTTTCAATTTAATCCCTGTACTCATAGTAATCAGAATTTTTATTGATCCGCTTTAATCAATAACCCGCGGAGTAAAAGGTTTAGTGCTGTTCTTCCAGACTTGAGTCTTTGATTATGGTCGTCATCATCAGCTATCCAAAATGCGGTTTCAGCTAAACTGCCATAAATTAAGCAGGCGAGTGCTTGCGGATCAGCTTGCTCAATGATTCCTTGCTGGATAAGTTGTGCTATCTGTCTTTGCATCGAATCAATACAGTGTTGTTGCGAATCTATAGATGCGCCACCCAATACCGCCCGTGCATCACGCAGTACGATGCGTTGATATTCTGATTCTATTGCCATGTCCAGATAAGTATGACAACGCTGATTAAATCCCGACCAAATATCTTTAGCTTGTTCGGAGATCATATCTAAACGTTGATCCATTTCATGATCGATTTGTGCAACGACTGCAGCCAGTAATCCTTTTTTATCACCAAAATGGTGATACAACGCACCACGAGTGAAACCTGCCTGTGCAGTGAGATCATCCATTGAGGTATCGGCATAACCACGTTCACTAAAGACTTTTCGAGCCATTGTAATCAGTGCAGCACGGGTTTCTTCCATTTCAATACGAGTACGACGAACCATCAACTTCTCCTTACATACGTTTCGTATGATTATTTACATACACTGCGTATGAATGTATGCTTTATTCATACGCAGTGTATGTATTTTTGCTGAATCCTTATATGTTTGCAAGAGATTGTATTCAGGAGAGTCTGATGATTGGTCCATATAGAGAACTATTTTTTGTCGCGGGGACCCAAGGTTTTGCTTTGGCTGGGCTATTGGCTCGGATTGCCTTACCGATGACCGGCATTGGTATCATTGTTATGTTGTCTCAAATGAGGGGGAGTTATGCGCTGGCAGGAGGAGTATCTGCGGTATTCGTATTGACATACGCATTAGTGTCGCCCCAAGTATCAAAGTTAGTTGATCAATATGGACAAAGCCGCATACTGCCTATCGTAATAACGATCAGCAGTATTGGTTTACTAGTATTGGTATTTGCTTCATGGTGGCGGGCAGCTGATTGGACGTTGTTTGTGGGTGCATTATTGGCGGGTTTTATGCCCAGTATATCTGCCATGGTAAGGGCGCGTTGGACGGCAATATATGCTGGACAAGCTCAATTACAAACCGCTTACTCACTAGAAACAGTACTAGATGAAGTCACCTTTATTATTGGCCCGCCATTGTCTGTTGGCTTATCGATAGCAGTGTTACCACAAGCAAGTTTACTGGTTGCAACATTGTTGTTGATTATCGGTGTATTTTTACTGGTGTTACAACGAGGTACAGAACCCCAAATCGACACACAATATTTAATTCATAAGCGTTCCGGCTCAATCATTATGCTTGTTCAGATACGCTTGCTGACATTGTTAATGGTTGGAATGGGGATCATTGTAGGCACGATTGATATCGTTAGTGTCGCCTTTGCTGAACATCTTGGTCAGCCTGCAGCTGCTAGTTTGGTGCTTTCTGCATATGCGTTAAGTTCATGTTTAGCTGGCTTATTATTTGGTGCAGTTAAATTGAAAATGTCTTTACAGCATCTTTTATTACTTGGAGGTGTGGCAACTGCAGCGAGTACATTACCCTTATTATGGGTGAATAGTATTACGATGCTGGCAAGTAGTGTTTTACTGGCAGGAGTATTTTTTGCACCGACGATGATCGTCGCAATGGCACTGGTTGAGCGCATTGTGCCAAAACATCGCCTGACGGAAGGTATGACATGGTTACTGGCTGGGTTAAATGTTGGTGTGGCACTAGGAGCAGCAATCTCTGGACAAATGGTTGATGGCTATGGGCTAAGATCGGGTTTTCTCGTTGCATTATGCGCAGGGGGGATGGTGTTGGTGATTGTATTATGGGGACATTACCGTATGGCTAATGACAGCATAGATAATCACAGCATAGCCATATCAAATGATCCGTCATGATGATCAGCACGATTTTTTGTGTGTGCTTCCTGGAATGGTCTTCGATTGAGGGCTTTAGTTTAAGTGAATAACTGTGATTCATAAAAAACCATTTCAGCGACTCAATGCGGAAATGGTTTTTATGAAATATGTGTGCTTAAGATAGCGTTAAAGGATTTTATCTAAAGCGTATTGTGTTGCTAATAGTGCGTTGGTTATGTAGTGCATTGGTTTTGCTACAGAATAAAACTCTAATTTTTCCCCACTATGTGTTAATTGCGTTTTAACTGCTCAATTCATTTTTTGCCCAGTTCGGATCATCTAACATTTGATGTACACGTTTCTTATCAACATCATTTTCCCATACACCAATCACTAAAGTTGCGACACAATTACCAATCAAGTTGCTTACTGCTCTTAAAATACCAATCAGCCAATCCACTGAAAGGATCAATACCAAGCCAATCGCCGGGATAACAGGAAAACTGGATAAAGTCGCAGCGAGTACAACGATCGCTGATGCAGGAATGCCATGTGCTCCTTTTGAGGTAAATAAGGTGATTAAAAGAATCATGATGAGGTCTGAAATTGTTAGGTGAACACCTGTCGCTTGCGCGATAAATACAACAGCAAGGGTGAGATAAATTGAAAAGCCATCTAAGTTAAAAGAGTAACCCGATGGAATGACTAGGCTTACAGTGGAGTCTTTTATCCCTAATTTTTTTAGTTTATACATCACTTGCGGTAATACCGAATCAGAAGATGATGTTCCACATACAATGGTGATTTCCTCTCTAAAATAGCGAATGAGCTTAAAAATATTGAAACCTAAGAGTTTTAATACCAGACCAAGTATGAAGATCACAAAGAAAATCACAGTTGCATAATAAATTAAGACCAAATAGCCCAAATTAAGTAAGGTTTCTATTCCAAATTTTGCCACGGTAAAAGAAATTGCACCAAAAACGCCGATAGGGGCTAGTTTGATGATAATGGACATGATTTTAAAAATAACTTGAGATATTTTGTCGATAAAAGAGGCTACAGGTTCACTGACATCTTTAGACAGCATAGATAATGCAACGCCAAATAAAATTGAAAAGACAACCACTTGCAGAATATCATTCCCTGTAAATGCGCCCACAGCAGTTTGAGGAATCATATTTAAAAAGAAATCAGATACGCCTGTAACTGCATGGATATTTTCATTGTACTTGGTCATTTGGGATGCATCTAATGTTGAAATATCCACGTGCATACCATGTCCAGGTTTAAATATATAAGCTGCGGCTAATCCTAAAATTAAAGCGATAGTGGTCATTATTTCAAAATAAATCAGCGTTTTTATTCCCACTTTCCCAGCTTTTTTTAAGTCTCCTGCACCATAGATTCCTAACACAATGACACAGAATATAAGCGGTGCAATCAGCATTTTGACAAGTTTGACAAAGCCATTACCAAACACTTGAAAATTGATCGCAATATGAGGCAAAAAGTAACCGAATAAACAACCAATCACCAATGCAATCATTACTTGTAAAAATAAAGAGCGTTTAATAAGCTTCATTGAGGAGATTCATAACTAAAAGGTCACTTGAAAAAGCAATAGTTATGCCATTTTTTGAATGAATAATTTTTGGTCTTTTCTGTAGTTTTTGTTATGGCGGTATTTGATGTTTAATACATAGGCTGCTTAATAGTGGTGTTTAATTATTTATAGATCAAAAAAATAAAAGGATATATAACAAGCCTTAAAACAATATCCTAAAACATTTAACAATAAGAAGCTAAAACTTGTACATCTACAATCGTATTTTTTGTTAGCTTGAAATATACCGTATTGTTGGAGTAAGAAAATGACTAAAAAAGTACTATTCATCACTTCCAATTCTGGCGTTGAGCATGATGAGCTTAAAAAACCTTTGGACTTTTTGACGAGCAAGGGCATAGAAAGCATACACGCTGCGATTGAATTAAACGATGTACGAACCGTTGTTCATGATGATGAAAAATCGGTGTCATATAGTCCGCATGCGATTTTGGAAAAAGTAGATCCAAGTGATTATGATCTACTGGTTATTCCAGGGGGAACGGTCAATGCTGATCAATTGAGAATTGATGAGAATGCCAAGAAAATCATTCAATCCTTTACAGACCATAAGAAACCGATTGCTGCCATATGTCATGGACCATGGGCTTTAATCAATGCAGAAAGAATTAAAGATAAAAATTTGACTTCAT
Organism: Acinetobacter sp. RIT698; assembly: GCF_009668065.1. NCBI lineage: Bacteria > Pseudomonadati > Pseudomonadota > Gammaproteobacteria > Moraxellales > Moraxellaceae > Acinetobacter > Acinetobacter sp. RIT698. The sequence continues at coordinate 19,179 of NZ_WJYH01000050.1, read as the reverse complement.
ATAAAAGTATTCGTATAGATTTAGAGAATGCAGGTGCAAACTGGATAGATGAAGAAGTTCATCGTTGTAATACGGGTGGATGGGTACTCATTACATCACGTAGTCCAGATGATATTCCTGCCTTTAATGAGGCGATATTAAAAGAGTTGGAATAAGCGAATAGGGCAGGTTAGACAAAGTTTAAATTTTTGAGATAGCCCTTTAATCGAGGGTTATTTCATATAATCTTTGAATATGTTGGGTTTTAATTCCCCATACAGAACCAGATATTCTACGTTGATGATTTTCAAAACTTTGTCGATTCTCAAAAACTTCATGCACATCCCAAATTAAGGGATTTTGGCTTTGTTTGACCTCAAAAGAAACACAACCTTGTTCTTGTCTGGTTAACTTGATATGTTCTGGAAGACACTTGATTACGATATTTAATTCTTGTTCAGACACACAGATTAACTGACCACTTAGCTTAACCATAGCATTCTCATTGATAAAATATAGCTGTTGTTTTATGTAGGCGTAGGACGAGTCTTATATATTATTATTTATTGCGTAAAAATTTAATACGCATTTTTTATTGGATTGCTCACATATTACTTATAGAGAAGTGATACTTAAAATATAAGGTTAATATATAGAGCGTAAATCGTCATATTTCTCTACATAAGAAAATAAAAACTTGTAGGAAAACTCATAAAAAACGTAAAAGATCGCCACGATAAAATAAAGTTAAATCATAAAAAAACTTGAGCTTTTGAAAGAGCATAAAGGCGATGCTGACTCACTCTAAAAAGCAGTTGACCGCTACAGACTTCAATCTATTCAGATGACCAAGTGGATGAAGTTGCCTAAGTAGAGCACCAATTTTATAAACCATCCTATATTGCACTCATAAATAGCAAGCTTGCATTTTGACTAAAAAAAATTGATCTAAATTATTGCATATCAGTCTCACATATATAAAAAGGATATAAAAAACAGGTTGTTAGTTTTTGGCATGGATCCTGCAAATGTAATTCAAACTTGTATACAAGATGGGATTCAAACAATGTACTTAGAAAAAATGAGTGGCTGGACGATTAGTGATTGGCAACGGGCTTATCAAACTGGTGAAATTAATATCGAAAAATTGTGTGACTTAGTGAGTGAGTTTGATCCGCAAGATAATGCATGGATTTCAATTGCGACTGTCGAACAAATCAAACAACAGATTGAAGATCTTCAAATCGATACTCATGACTTAGAGAATATTTATCTGCAATTTCCGTTATATGGAATTCCATTCGCAGTTAAAGACAATATTGATGTAAAAGGATTTGTGTCTACTGCGGCATGTAAGATCATTTCTCATCCTGCTGAACAAGATGCTGCACTTGTCCAGTTATTGAAAAATGCTGGCGCGGTTGTCGTTGGTAAAACAAATTTGGACCAATTTGCAACTGGATTAGTTGGCACTCGATCTCCTTATGGCGCAGTTAAAAATAGCTTTAATCCAAATTATGTAAGTGGTGGATCAAGTTCTGGTTCAGCGAGCGTAGTGGCTCGTGGTCTGGTGCCTTTTTCATTGGGAACTGATACTGCAGGGTCTGGCCGTGTTCCAGCTGGTTTTAACAATATTGTTGGATTAAAACCAACCAAAGGGCGTTTTTCAAATCATGGTCTATTGCCTGCCTGTAAGACTGTTGATTGTATTTCGATTTTTGCTTTAACAGTTGTAGATGCTGAATATGTTGCCAATCTATTAGAAAAACATGATGTGCGAGATAGTTACTCGCGGAAGAATCCAAAAACAGCGCCAGCACGCTTTACCTCAAAACTCAATTTTGCAATACCCGACACTTTAAATTTTTTTGATGATCAACAATCGGAACAAGCGTTTAACCAAGCACTAAAATTACTTGAGTCTTTTCAGGCTTCTATTACAGAGATTGATTTTACGGCTTTTGAAAAACTCGCAGTACAACTTTATCAAGGACCTTGGGTGGCTGAACGAACTGCTGCTTTAGAAGATTTTATCGAACAAAATCCTGAAACATTTGATCAAACAGTTTTAGAAATAGTTAAACAGGGTTATCAATACACAGCGATTGATGCTTACAACGCAGAGTATCTAAAACAAGATTTGGCACGTGAAATTCAGGAAAAATTGGCTCAATTTGATGCTTTGATCGTACCAACATCACCCACAATTTACACAATCGAAGAAATGAAAATTGAACCCATTAAGTTTAACTCTCATTTTGGTACATATACTAATTTCACCAATTTGGCTGATTTAAGTGCACTGGCTTTACCCGCAGGGTTTCGAGAAGACGGCCTACCTTTTGGAATTACTTTAATTGCACCTGCTTGGCATGATGCTGCATTAACTCATTTTGGAAAACTCTGGCAGCGATATCTCGATTTAAAGTTAGGGGCAACACAAGCAAAATTGAAATCTACTCAACTGGATTTAACCCGATCTGATCATCATATCCGTGTGGCTGTTGTTGGGGCTCATTTAACAGGTATGCCACTGAATTTTCAATTGACCAGCAGAGATGCTGTACATATTGAAACGACCAAAACTGCCAGTAAATATTCTCTATATGCATTGAATGGGACAGTGCCGCCTAAACCGGGCCTTGCACGTAATGAAGCTGAGGGGAAAGCCATTATTGTAGAACTTTGGGATATTCCAACTGCTCGTTTTGGGGAGTTTGTTGCAGAAATCCCGACACCACTGGGTATGGGAAATGTGGAACTTGAAGATGGGCGCTGGGTAAAAGGCTTTATCTGTGAACCTTATGGTTTGGAAGATGCAGAGAATATCAGTCATTTGGGAGGATGGCGGGCATATATCCAACAGCGAAATAATCCAGTACCAGCTGTATCGAATTAAGGGGGGAAAGCATCATGTTTCATACTGTATTAATTGCAAACCGTGGTGAAATTGCTGTAAGAGCCATTCGAACCTTAAAGAAATTAGGCATCAAAAGTATAGCTGTCTATTCAGACACAGATCGTTATGCTCAGCATGTATTAGATGCAGACCTCGCAGTTGCTTTACAGGGGATTAAGCCAGCAGATACGTATTTGAGTATTGAAAAGTTAATCCGAATTGCAAAAGACACAGGCGCACAAGCGATTTTCCCGGGTTATGGTTTTCTTTCTGAAAGTGCTGAGTTCTCTCAAGCATGTGAGGAAAACGATATTGCATTTATGGGGCCTACAGCCGAGCAAATTTTAGAATTCGGACTAAAACATCGTGCACGTGAACTGGCGGCCATAGCCAATGTGCCAATGACACCCGGAACAGGTTTATTAAATAGTTTAGATGAAGCACTCGAAGCTGCGGAAACAATTGGTTATCCGATCATGCTGAAAAGTACCGCAGGTGGTGGCGGTATTGGTTTAACCCGCTGTGACTCAAAAGATGCCTTAATGGAAGCTTATGAAAGTGTGAAACGCTTAGGTGAGCAATTTTTTAAGGATGCTGGCGTCTTTTTAGAACGCTTTATAGATAAGGCTCGTCATGTAGAGGTACAGATATTTGGTGATGGTCAAGGTCAAGTGGTTGCTTTGGGAGAACGGGATTGTTCACTACAACGTCGTAACCAAAAAATTGTTGAAGAAACACCTGCAGCAAATTTACCTGACGCAACACGAAAAAAACTACATCAAGCTGCAATTGAGCTCGGAAAATCGGTTCAATATCGTAGCGCTGGAACCGTTGAGTTTATTTATGATGCAGCACGAGATGAGTTTTATTTCTTAGAGGTCAATACTCGACTACAAGTTGAACACCCTGTAACAGAAATGGTAACAGGGCTGGATTTAATCGAATGTATGCTAAAAGTCGCATCAGGGGATCGGTTGGATTGGGATGACTTAGCGCATATACAGCCCCAAGGTGCAGCTATAGAAGTTCGGGTCTACGCAGAAGACCCAGTTAAGAATTTTCAGCCGAGTCCAGGTGTTTTAACTGATGTTTATTTCCCTGAAGGAATTCGGGTTGATACATGGGGATCTACAGGCACTGAAATTTCTCAATATTTTGATCCAATGATTGCTAAGATCATCGTTCATGCTGAAAATCGTGAGGCTGCGATACAAAAGTTAAAACAAGCATTAGTTGAAGCACGACTCAACGGTATTAGTACCAATCTTGATTATGCGCGTGAGATTATTTCAGATGTTCGCTTTGAAAGTATGCAAATCTGGACACGGATGTTAGACGATTTTAAATATACACCTCGGGTGATTGAAGTGGTTCAGCCGGGAACATTAAGTTCGATTCAAGATTATCCTGGGCGTATTGGTTATTGGGATATTGGCGTCCCACCATCAGGCCCTATGGATGATTTTGCTTTCCAATTGGCAAATAAAATTGTAGGCAATGATGCTAAAGCTGCGGGTTTTGAATTTACCTTGATGGGGCCTACGTTAAAATTTCATGCTGATACCACCATTGCATTAACAGGTGCGCCATGTTCTGCATATCTTGACGATCAAACTATTCATTTTTGGCAACCGATCACAGTCAAGTCTGGACAGATACTTGAGTTAGGGCAAGTTGAATCCGGTTGTCGAACATATCTTTCAGTACGGGATGGTTTGGATGTCCCAGTATATTTAGGCAGTCGCTCGACTTTTGCATTAGGTAATTTTGGAGGTCATGCTGGTCGTACACTTCGTGCAGGTGATACGATTAAAATGGTGAATCCGACTTTACTTATGAATGAGTTACCTATTGCCATTGCACAACCACAAGCATTGTCTAACCACTTAATTCCAAGCTATAGCACCGAATGGAAAATCGGAGTGCTATATGGCCCACATGGCGCACCAGATTTTTTTAAACAAGAATATATTGAAGAATTCTTTGCTTCAGAATGGACGGTTCATTTTAACTCAAACCGTTTAGGAATTCGTTTAAGTGGGCCAACGCCTAGTTGGGCACGAGAAAATGGTGGAGAAGCTGGATTACATCCTTCCAATGTACACGATTGTGAATATGCCATTGGCGCAATCAACTTTACAGGTGATTTCCCTGTTATTTTAGCTAAAGATGGACCAAGTCTTGGTGGGTTTGTTTGCCCAGTAACCATTGCTAAAGCAGAATTATGGAAAATCGGACAACTTAAAGCAGATGATAAAATCTCTTTTTATCCATTAAGCGTAGAACAAGCGAATCAATTAGAACAACAGCAGCTAGATTTGATTGAAAACTTTTCAACTGCTGTTCCAGATGTAGCCCCTATTTCTAAAGCGGAAATGGGTACGACGATTTTGGCACAGAGAGAGGCTATGCAGCTTTCTCCAAAAACAGTTTATCGTCAAGCCGGAGATAGTTATATCTTACTTGAGTATGGTGACAATATTCTGGATCTTTCCCTTAGGTTACGTGTCCACAAATTGATAGAGCTGATACGTGCTCACAATATCGCAGGTATTTTAGAATTATCACCTGGTGTTCGTTCCTTGCAAATTAAATATGATGGTTTGATCATCCCGCAAAAAACGCTAATCGCTGAACTGCTCTATTTAGAAGAACAAATGGGAGATCTAAGCCAAATAAAAATACCATCACGTATCGTTTATTTACCCATGGCATTTGAAGATAGTGCCACCCTGAGTGCAGTTGAACGATATCAGGAAAGTGTTTGCGCCAAAGCACCATGGCTTCCAAATAATGTGGATTTTATTCAGCGAATTAATGGTTTAAAACACCGTGATGAAGTTAAACAAATCTTATTTAATGCAAATTATCTTGTGCTTGGATTAGGAGATGTTTATCTGACAGCACCTTGCGCAGTACCGATAGACCCGCGTCATCGTTTATTAAGCTCTAAATATAATCCAGCACGTACATTTACCGCAGAAGGGACTGTGGGAATTGGTGGTATGTACATGTGTATTTATGGAATGGATTCACCAGGTGGATACCAATTAATTGGTCGCACATTACCGATCTGGAATAAATTTAAAAAGAATAAACAATTTGGCGATAAACAATGGTTCCTGCAATTTTTTGACCAAATCAAATTTTTTGAGGTTACTGAAGCTGAATTAGATCAGTGGCGTTTAGATTTTGCCAATGGTCAAGCTCAAATTCAAATTGAAGAAACTGAATTTGATTATGCGCAATACTGTAAATTTTTAGAGGATGAAGCTGACAGCATCGAGGTGTTTAAAGAAAAACAACAGTTTGCTTTTAAAACTGAAGTTGAACGATGGAAAGAAGATTTTATCCATCCAGAAGAAACCCAAAAGGATTACATTGAACAGCAAGATTTTAGTCACTTTGTCGCTTTAAATGCATCAATGACAGGCAATATATGGAAAATATTGGTTGAACATGGTCAAGTGGTGAAGAAAGGTGAAACTGTAGCGATCATCGAGGCTATGAAAATGGAATTACCTGTATATGCATCTGAAGACGGTATTGTAAAAGCTGTGACTTGTCGCGCTGGTCAGACAGTACATAGTGGTGAGCCATTGGTCTATATGGAATAGGATATGACTGAAATAAAGAATTCTTTAAAAAGCTCAGACAATTTGTCTGAGCTGGTTTATCGAAGAATCAAGAATGATATTTTTGATTTTAAACTTATGCCGAGTGAGCGTTTTACTGAGTCAGAAATTGCTAAAACTTATCAAGTGAGTCGTACCCCTATACGTCAAGCTTTATATCGTTTACAGCAGGAAGGTTATGTAGAGGTTAGTTTTCGAAGTGGTTGGCAGGTGAGACCACTGAACTTTAGATATTATGAAGAACTGTATGATGTTCGCATCATTTTAGAAAAAGCAGCCATCGAAATACTTTGCGCTCATATTGGGGAGCCATCAATTGAGTTGGCAGTATTAAAAGATTTATGGTGTATCGAACCTGAGCAATACCTAAAAGATATTAAGGCGCTTTCTCAACAAGATGAAGATTTCCATTGTTCTCTTGTTCGTGCAGCAGGTAATCAGGAAATGGCACGAATACATCGAGAACTGAGTGAAAAAATTAGAATTATTCGTCGCTTAGATTTCTCCAAACAATATCGTATAGAGGCAACTTATGCTGAGCATCAGACTATTTTAGGTTTTATTTTTAGAAAAGAACGGGATTCTGCGCTAAATGCGACTACAGAGCATATCAAACAGAGCCGTGATGAGGTCAAGAAAATTACATTGCAAATGCTAGATTCTAGTCAATTTATTTAAGCTAAAATTTTGATTAATTGACTTATACTTCAATGCTTTTAAGGGAAGGATGATGAATATTTGTTGTAAATTGAGAGAAATGTATAAATGCTGAAAAATGGGGTATTGTAAGTTAAATTAAATAATAAATTTTTTATACTTGTAGAAGTAGCTCAAACTCATTGAGGGAACTTCTATTAGCTTGGTTTTGTTCGCAACAATCAGGTGGTGATAACCATCTGCATATTTCCTTAAAATAACAAAACATCCCCCACAAAAATTCTGCTACATCGTGCAAAACCTCAATATTTTCGGTTTTGGCCTTAATTCAATTTGAGAGAACTGGAAACATTGGAGTTGTGGTTATTTGCTTGGAAATGGTAAAAGCTCTGGAAAAGTAAAGAGTTTTAAGGAAAAACAGAGTGCATTTGTGTAAAGCAAAGTATGACTGAATTCAGTAATGAGCAATTGGCAAAGATTGCCCAATTTTAATTTTATTTCTAATTTAATAAAAAAATCAATATTAAAATGAGTTTTAACAGAGTGCTATATTTACAATTCAGAAAAATATTTATCTTATTAAAACAAAGTCAATGTTTTTTATGTAATTAATTGATGTTTTTGTTATTGATTATTGAAACTTAATAATCGATTGTATGTAAAAATATGATACATAATAGCATTAAAAATAAACTTGATTATTTGGTGTATTTGTTTTATGTGAAAAGTAAAGGAAAAAATTATGAATATATTTAGAATGTCAGCTTTAACCTGCTTATCATTGTTAGTAACTTTCTTAATTTATTACTTAAGTGTAAGCCAAGTCTATGCTAGACCTTTTTTAGATGATCTTACTGCAAGCCCTGATCGAATTAATTCTTGTATTAGTGATTCTGGTATAAACCCTATTTCTAAACAAGTTGAACTTTCAAAAGTAGATATTAAAGGGCCGCTACCATTTATTCGATCTTATTCAACACTTATTCAATTGACTCCAAAAGAATATAACCAAGCCTATCAAAGTCCTATGGATAGAGACCTGAAAGAAATGGGAATTGGTTGGACACATAATTATGCATATAAACTTGAAGAAGGAGTTGCTATTCCTTTTTATGGTGTAATACCGGCATTGCGATTATTTTTACCAGAAGAAGGACGATTTATTACTTTTTTAATAAACCGTAATCAATTCATTAGATCATCAGGGGCTCCATATTGGGGAACAGTGACTGATGGAGAAACAAAGTTAATTCCAGGAAGTAAAAGAGGTGAAGTTATCGCTCAACATAAAGGAACTGAAATTGTTTTCCAATATCAATCAAATAATAAATCATATATAGCAACAAAAGCAACTTATCCTAATGGTAAGGTAATATCATTTGGTTATACATATGCTTCCGAGTATAAAAGATGGCTACTTATAACAGTATCTGATAATTTGGGTAACGCTTTACAAATAAATCATCATAATGGGAATTATAATCGAGATTTAAAAGGAGTTATTTCAAGTGTTAAATCTAATAATACTATAAACCCACAAGTTGTTAACTATAATTATGAGATTCGTTCAGTTACATGGCCTAAACCATTCTTTATGTTTTCTGGTGTGCCAGATAATGTTTATAGTTTTAATAGTCTACCAAATTTAATCAGCGTAGAGTCTACTGCAAACCCAAGAGAAGATTATACATATCAAGATTATTATAAAAAGGCTTTATATAGATCACAAGTAAAATTACCAATACTATCAGAATATAAACAATCAAATATTGCAATTAGGAACTGGGCGTATAGTGATACATCTATTTTGAGTCAAATTCCAGGATTATCAAATGATGTTAAAATTGAAAGTAATGATAATATTTTGTCAATTTATCGTCAGTTTAATTCTAATTTAAATAAAACTGATCGTTATATTAATAATATAAACCTAACTAATAATGATGTTGGTAATGTGCCTGCTACATTATACGGTGCTGATGAAAGATTTTCGAGAATACAAGCGGAAGGTGCCGCAAACTGCCTTACTTATAATAATAGACCAATTAAGAGCTTTATTACTGCTAATGGAATTCGGCAAATTTCATCAATTATAGATCAAAATCAAAATAGAACAGATTTTAAATATGATGCAAATGCACGTTTGATAGGAATGACTGAAGCAAAGGGGACTTCATTAGAGCGCCTATCAGCATTAACTTATGAGACAAAATACTGGATTCCAAATACATTAAAACGTGGAAATTTGACTCAAATTAATGTTATCAATGAACTAGGGCAAATTATTAGGACCACTCAAAATTCTATTCAATCAGGAAGCCTAGATAAGGTTACTCATTATGAGTATTTAGCTAATGGACTACTAATCTCTATGAATGGTCCGAGAAATGGTGATACTGATAAAATCAAATTTACCTATGATAATTTTGGAAATCTTGGATCTATAACAAAAAATATAAATGGTATAGATCGTATAACGAGCTTCACAAATTATAATTCTTTTGGCTTTCCTCAACAGGTGAGTTATCCATCTGGGATCATAGATAACTTTGTCTATAATAATGATGGAACTGTAGCAAATAAAACAACAGTGAGTGGTGGGGCAACAGATTCAACGACCTATCAGTATGATGGCTTCAAAAGGCTGACTTCAGAAACGGATTCAAATGGAGAAATTAGATCATTTGGGTATAATCTCAATAATCAGTTAATTAAAATGATTTTACCAGATGGAAGTCAAATTAATAGAAGTTATTTTAGTAATGGATTAATTGCCTCTGAAAATATTTCTGATAATGCAGGGAATACTGCTACAGAAAATTCAATAACCCTTGATAGAAATGGTTATCCACTTGTAATTCAACAAGGAAATATTGTTGGTCGTAATAAAATAACAAATAGCTATGATGCAAATGGTAATTTGATACAAACTACTACAGCATTAGGTGTTGCTGAAAAATGGAAATATGACGCTTTAGGTCGCGTAAATTCACATACAGATGGTTTAGGGAATATTTATACCTTTAATTATGATGTAAATGATAATCTCATCCAAGCAAAAGATCCTCTTAACTCTGGTACACAGCCATTTAACTATCGCAATGGTGGTGTTTTGATTCAGGAAGTTAACTCAGATTATGGCAATAAAAATTATGGTTATGATGAAAGTGATTTATTAACCCAATTTACTTTTGGTAGACGAAAATGTGATTATTTGAGTATTGATGCTGCTGAAAGAGTTGGACAATTAACTTGTTCAAATACATCATCTAGTGTTGAGTCTAATCTCATTCATAATTTTGGATATACATATGATCAGAGTCGTTTTAATAATTTAGACTCAATAATATCAAAAGATAATGCGTATGGAGTAAATGATTTCTATGTATATGATGCGCTTGGGCGTATGATTGGTAAATCCCAAACTAATAAATCTGTTGCAACATGGGGAGCACAAAGCCCTATTTTGTCTGTTGGATATGGCTATACACCTAATGATAAACCGCAGGTTCTTCGTCTAGCGTCTGGTCGAATAGTCACTTTCAATTATGATCAGAATAAAAAGAATCAGCTTAAAAGCATAAGTCTTGATAATACTGTGATTGTAAATAATGTAAGTTACAATAATGCAGGTTTGCTAACAGTTTGGAATTGGGGAGGAGGAGCTGCATCATATGGAATCTCATACGATGCAACAAAAAATGGAACCATTAAATCAATTACTAATCATGATAATGCGGGCGCCATAAACTTTAGTTTACTTTATGAAAGTGATCAAGATGGACGCATTTCGAAAATTACTCGCAATAATGGAACATATGATAAATTTTCATATGATGCAGCGAATAGACTAATATCTGAATCGCGTCATAATGGCGGAGTTAATATCTTTGGTATTCAATATACTTATGACCGAAATGGAAATAGACTATCTTTAACAGCAACAGGTGCACACCAACAACCTCAAGCTAATGTTAATTATACTTATGCTGGAAATAAACTATCCTCTATTAATGGTAATGCGACATGGCATAGTGAAAATGCAGAATTAATTTATGGTGCATTTACTCCAACTTATGACAATGCTGGTAATCGTAGAAAGGATAAAATGAATGGGGATGCATCTGCATCACAATTTTATATGACATATAATGATAAGAACCAGCGAACATTAAGGGCGCATGTTGTAAATGGCTCTGAGTGGAAAGCTGACACAATACAATATGTATATGATGAAGGGGGTCATCTCATTGGTGAATATAATAGTAATGGTAAACCATTAGTGGAATATATTTGGTTTAAGAATAAACCTGTAGTTGCAATTTATGGTGAAAGTGCAGATATTTATTGGATTGTAACGGACTTAAATAATACCCCGAGAAGATTAATCAATAGTAAAGATGGATCAACAATCGTTTGGTCTTGGGACTCAACTGCATTTGGTGTTGGTGCTCCAGAAATTGAAACAGTGAAATTCCATTTACGTTTTCCTGGACAAATTTATGATGAATTAACCAAGCAATTTTACAATCATAATCGTTATTATAACCCTGAATTAGGTCGTTATATGGAGCCTGATCCTGCTGGACTAGAATTTAATCCTAATCCTTATGCATATGCAAATAATAACCCAATTATGTATGTTGATCCTACAGGAAAAAATCCTGTATTAATTGCAATGGGTGTTGGGGCAGGAATTAGTGGTGCTTTTTACACAGGGAAAATTTTTGTTAGTGCTTATCGCGATAATAATGAAAATAATCAAGGTGTTTGGAGTAATTTTTCTAATAAATTTTCATGGACAGAGCTTGGTCAACAAGCTGCTATAGGCGCGGCATTTGGTGGTGTAGGTAAAGCAGCATTTCTTGCAGCAGATGTACACGTTGCAAAAGCTGTACTTCCCGAAAGTGCGACATTAGTTCAAAAAGCTTCAAATTTTGGAACAAACTTAGCGACTAATAAAACCCGTGAATTTTCAACGACAGCAGGTTTTGTGATTACAGGTAATTTATTTGCTGGTAAAATGTCGACCAATTTAATTTTTGGTAGTTATAATGATCAAAGAGCAAATGAACGAATGAATCAGCAGATAGCTCAACAACAGGTATATCAGCAGCTATATCGTCAATTTTATCAGCAGTCTATTCAACCACCAAGAAATTTAGGGCAACTTCCTACTATTCGATTAAATCTTAATGATACGAACGCTGGTGTTCGACAACAAATCCAAAATGGATTGAATCAAAATACGTATTGGTAGGAGAATATTTATGTCAATATTAGAAAATCTACTAAGTATTATTTTTGTTTTATTCATAGGTTATTGGGTTTCTAAAACAGGGTGGAAATTAAGATATCTTGCACCTTGGTGTTTCTTGGTTGTTTTTATATTAGTTTCATTATTTGTCTCAAGAGATTACTCAAATAGAGGGAAGGTAATTAATTTTTTTGTTGATGGAAATTTTTCGCCTAATCCTCATGCTATGGACTTATTGTTTGTGTCAACAGGCTTAGCTTGTGTAAGTACATTTTTATTGGTCTTATCTGTTTGGGCAATAAGGAAAAATGTATTTTTTTAAAGGGATCATCTATTGTTGATTTTATTGTAATTACTTTTATTTAATGTTTTATATTGCTATTGAAAGATTACGTTATATTTTTCATGTAATAAGAGAATCCATGCCCAGTACTATCCGCTATTGATTTGTTCAGTTTAATAATACGCATAATGGGTGTTAGCGTAGGAATTGATGCTACGAGTAAAGGACTAGGTTTTAAAGCTGTAGTTAATATTTTCGTAGTAACTTCTCATGGAAAGAACTTGGTCAATAGACTGCTATAGGTGCTGCATTTGGTGGTATAGGTAAAGCAGCATTTCTTGCAGCAGATGTGCATGTTGCAAAAAATGTTCTTCTTGAAAGTGCGACATTAGTCCAAAAGGCTTCAAATTTTGGAGCAAACTTAGCGACTAATAAAACCCGTAAATTTTCAACGACAGCAGGTTTTGTGATTACAGGTAATTTATTTGTAGGGAAAATGTCGACCAATTTAATTTTTGGTAGCTATAATGATCAAAGAGCAAATGAATCAGCAGATAGCTAAATAGCAAGCATACCAGCAGTTGTATCGATAATTTTATCAACAGTCGATTCAGCCTCCTCGAACTTTAGGTCAATTGCCTACGATTCGACTCAATCTCAATGATACTAATGCCGGTGTTCGACAACAAATCCAAAATGGATTGAATCAAAATACGTATTGGTAGGAGATCGCCAATGTCAATATTAGAGAATTTATTAGGGCTTATTGTTGTTTTATTTATTGGTTATCTTATTGCTAAAACTGGTTGGAAGCTAAGATATCTTGCACCAATAGTTTTTTTAGGAACTAGTATGTTGGTATTAAAAATCATATCAATCTCTTTTCCTATGGATTGGGAGAAAATGCATTTTTTTTCTGACAGTAAATTAATATTTAATGAATTGGCTATGCAAGCATTACTTGTAGCTTGCGGTGCTGGTAGTGTGGTTACATTCTTGTTAGTTTTATCTGTTTGGGCAATACGTAAAAATGTATTTTTTTAAAAAGGACTAATGCTGATTTTATTGTAATTACTTTTATTGAATGAGGTGACTGCCATATGTAGCCACCTCATTTTAATTTTGATAACTGATGTTTTATATTGCTATTGAAAGATTAGGTTATATTTTCCATGTAATAAGAGAACCTATGCCCAGTACATACGAACGAACGCTGGTGTTCGACAACAAATCCAAAATGGATTGAATCAAAATACGTATTGGTAGGAGAATATTTATGTCAATTTTAGAAAATCTACTAAGTATTATTTTTGCTTTATTCATAGGTTATTTGGTTTCTAAAACAGGGTGGAAATTAAGATATCTTGCACCTTTTTGCTTTGTTGTTGTATTTATAGTGACATGGAGTGTTGTTTCTAATTTTTTCTCACCAAGAAAAGATGTAATTCAGTTTTTTATGAATGGTAAATTCTTTCCTAACTCTTATACATTCGATTTATTGTTTGCATCTACAGGGTTAGCCTGTGTAAGTACTTTTTTATTAGTCTTGTCTGTTTGGGCAATAAGAAAAAATGTATTTTTTTAAAGGGATCATCTATTGTTTATTTTATTGAATGAGATGACTGCATATGTAGCCACCTCATTTTAATTTCTATAACTGAATGCCTTATATTGCTATTAAAAGATTATGTTATATTTTTCATGTAATAAGAGAATCCATGTCCAGTAAATACGAACGCTGGTGTTTGACAACAAATCCAAAATGGATTGAATCAACATACGTATTGGTAGGAGATCGCCTATGTCAATATTAGAGAATTTATTAGGGCTTATTGTTGTTTTATTTATTGGTTATCTTATTGCTAAAACTGGTTGGAAGTTAAGATATCTAGCACCAGCTTTTTTTTTGGTAACATCAATATTTGTTATGATTTTACTAATAAAGCTGTCACCTTCAGAATGGGAGAAAATGCATTTTTTTTCTGATGGTAAACTAGCAAATGAATTAGCGATGCAGGCGTTAATACTTTCATGTGGTGCTGGTAGTGTGATTACATTCTTGTTAGTTTTATCTGTTTGGGCAATACGTAAAAATGTATTTTTTTTAAAAAGACTAATGCTGATTTTATTGTAATTACTTTTATTGAGCGAGGTGAATGCATATGCAGTCACCTCATTAAATTTTGATTAGTCACAACGGACTTTGTTGCATAAACAAATCGATAACGGCCTATTCAGTAATATTTAGATGAATTAGCCCACAGCTAAAATCTATCACAACAAGCTTTTATTAAGATTCGAGACCTTTATCAAAATGGGTAATTTTCATTTTTTCAAGATCTGTGTCAGATCAAGTCGGAATGAATATACTTACTAATATTTAAAAACAAAAAAACCACTTAGGATTAATGCACCTAAGTGGTTGTCTTATTTGGTGGGCCCGCCCAGACTTGAACTGGGGACCAACGGATTATGAGTCCGCTGCTCTAACCAACTGAGCTACAGGCCCTTCATCAAGTGAATTGATTAATTATCAACTACTTGGAACGTGTGCAATACTATCTAAGATTTTAGAGTTTATCAAGTTTTTTTTTACAAGTAGACTGTAGAGAATAGCTTGATATAGTGTTTAGCATTGCGACAGCTAGAGATTCTATATATGTCAACACCAAGAGTAAAGCTGACAAAAGACATTTATTGATCAATTGGAGCTTAGATCTGCGATTTATCGAGACAATAAGTTGATTGGCTTTGTTGTACGTGTAAATAACAGCGATAAAACTTATATCGCTGAAAAGAAAGTTCTCAGTCGATCTGTTTGCTTAATTTCGGATTATATGGAAATACGATCTAGACTAAGAGTATGACTTGGCAAAGGAAAAATTGCTGCAAATGGCATAAGGGATAAATCCCAACCCAGAGAAAAAACAAAAAATATCAGAGAGCAGTAACAACAATTAAATATCGAGAAAAAGAAGTCTACAGTAGCTAAAGCAAACGGAGCTTTTATAAATTACTTCAATTTAAAGTTTCTTCAAGCAAGATCAATCATGGGCTATACAATCAAAAATAGATCGTTTAAAAAGAGGGCGGTATTGAAATTGTTATTAGCATCTTAATTTAAGATTTTTTATTTTAAATAGAATTTTAATTAAATTCACTATTAGAAAAGCAAGGAAACACCTTGCTTTTCTTAATCTGCTTTAAAATTTTTTAAAACGCTAAGCTTATAAAAATAGCTACACATCACTCTAACTTAGCCTTGCCAGCTCGCAAGCATATAGATCACAATCGCAAGTAAAAATAGACCCACTAAGAGTAAAATATATTTGGGGATTCTACGCTTTTCTTGTGCTTTTTCTGATCTTTCTTGAGCTGGTGATGTCTTGTTATCTTGTAGCATATTAACCTCTAAGATTTATCAAGTGATTAACTTATATGGTGGACTAATCTCATCAATACTGTGTGAATAAATGTTGTTCAAAAGTGATCAATGTGGATTAAGTGAAATTTTAAGTATTGAATAAAATGATACTTTAAAATATGGGTTAGTTATTTTAAAAATAAAAACATAGTGTTAATTGGTATTCTATATTGAGTTAAAATAAATAAGCATGACTTAAATTCACAAGAACTTACAACACTAAACAGCGAATAAAATAATCCATGTTATTAAGATAATCCTTATATTTATCGTTATATGGAGACGTGATTATGCCTATAGGAGATAAATCTGCATATACAGCAAAGCAGAAAAGACAAGCCCAACATATTTATGAAAGTGAGAAAAAACAAGGTCGTTCGGACGAAGATGCACAACGTATTGTTTGGGCGACCGTAAATAAGCAGGATGGAGGTGGGAAAAAATTACGCCACTCTTAGCTGATTCAATCCACCACGGTGGATTTTTTATTTGTTAAATAAAATACTAAATTCCAATAACTAAATGAGATTATTATAAAGATGATTTTTAAAATTTGCCTATAGGATTATCTGTGGTCGTTATTTAAAACATTACGCCGTTATTCATTACCCATATTACTACTCATAAATTCTAGAATAGAAAATATATCAACATGCAAACCGAGCGAATATCAAAGTGTAATTTATTAGACAGATTTAAAAAAGCAAATTCTTAGATCAGCATGCCAATCAAAATACAATGATTGATGAAGGATCTAAATCAGAAATAAGGTTGCTTGATATCAATACAAAGCCATCAATACAAAACCAATAGTGATCCCTTGAAAATTAGATTCAATCTCCTATAATAAGCAAACAAATGATAATGATATGTATTCTTGATTATGTTTAAAGGTAAAAGCTTCGATAATTTTTTAAAATTTAGCTTCTTTATGTTTATGGTTTTAACCTTTTGTGCGCTCGGCATGGCGATCTATGAGAAATTCATAGGTCAAGCAGATAAAATTGTTTTAGGTCCAGCCTTAACCTTTATGTTTTTTGCATTTTTTGCAAAATATCAATATGCAATTCAATACTGGGGCAAACGCCTCGATCTTATCAATGAAGGCGAAAGACAACGCCAATTAAGATTGGATGAAGATACGAAAGTCTTAAAAAATAAGATTTAATCAAATATAAAACGCTCGATGAAACTCATCGAGCGTTTTATATGGAATAAGTGTCAATCTACTTCAGAACGTGACACACATAAATTGAATAAAACTCAGTTGTAATAGGCAAAATCTATACTTCTAGCCAAGTGTCTTTAACCTCTTGAGAATCTTTAGTTAAGATCACTTTTTCGCCTTTTATCTCACCAACCCAAGATGTTGGGATGAGATGGTGATGTCCATCGCCATGTTTGGTCAGTTTGATTTGGTCTGCTCCAACAAGGTGATCTACCTCACCAACTTTGGTTCCACAAGACGCAATAACATCGGCATGATTCTTAATACTTTCAACATTGATAGAAGTCATTTGATACTTTCCTATTGAAATGTGATTTGAATATTTACCTTATATGAAATAGATAGGTGAGTCTTGGTCTGAAATGAAAAGGCTACAAGACAGCCAAAATAATTACTTAATGAATTAAATTTTATACATGGTAATTTTTTGAAATTAATTATAAATGAAGCCATTACAGTATTTAAGTCACTGTAATGGCTTTAGGTTTTAACAGATAGACCTAGAAACGATAACCTACACCAAGGTAAGTGATCAGTGGGTCGATCTCAATTTTAGTTTTAGCCTGAATGAGCTTTGCATTGTTGTTGGTGTTTAGGACAGTAATGGTTGCCGTATTGTCTAACTTCGCATAAGAAATAGAGGCTGTAGCAAACCAGTTTTGTTTAAAGTCATAGGTAAAACCAGCAGTAACAATCGGAGCAATGGCATCAGTTGCATCTACTTTAACTTTCATGTTGCCGCTCGATGGCTTTCCTTCTAAAGAAGCACCTGCTTTACCATCATGAATGTTTTGAATCATATGTCCAGCACGTATCAAATCATTTTCAATTCCTGAATTGATTTCGATATCATTGAAGTAGGCATACATTAAACCAGCACCTACAAATGGTCTGAACTTATTGACACCAGATTTACCAAAATAGTACTGCGCTTGTATGGCAGGCGTCCAAGCTCTAGCAGATGCAGCAGTGTTATAACTATCCAAATCTGTAATTAAAAGATTGTTTTTTAAATACAAATCGCCTGCAATGCCACCGAGTGGTTGAGAAGCTGCTGAAAAGGGTGCATAAACAGTACCTTTTCCTTTTAGATCAACTTTTGGTGGAATCCCTGCAATCAATTGAACAGCAACATTGTCGGTGACATTATAAGTAAACATCATACCTAACGTGTCTACATCCTCAACTTCCAAACCAGCATCCGCTGACCAATGGGCAATCCCATTGATTTCAGCAATTCCTGTTAATTGGTCTATTAATGTTGGGTCATCTGCCATAATTGCATCCAACAGATCATCAAATACATACCGTCCTTCCTCATTACTCGGCATGTTGAGTATGCTAATAAGGTTGGGATCCATCGCATCAATACGCGATTGATCGAGATTATCTATAATCGTTTTGCCTGAAATTACACCCACCGCAGCTTTAGTACCATTACCTACAGAGGTATTAATCCTAAAAGGTTGTGCTTTCCCCATTGATGACATATGTAACCAACCTGAAGAAACCGAGAAGCGTTTAAAATCTTCAGCTTGACTTATTCCCGCAATACAAATGAGTGAGGTTGTAATGACGGCTTTTTGAAAGATCTTTTTTGTTTTCACTTGAATTCATCCTTTTAAATACAATCACTGTCTTCTTGACAATGAGATTATTAAAATTACATAAAACAACCAATAAGTAGAGTAAAAACTCTAATTTAAAAACAGTATTAAGACTTAGAAGTTAATTAATAATGATCGAAAAGTAATATAAAAAACATAAAATCATAGAGTTGTTTGAAAATAATGTATTTTTAAGTATATTTTTCATAT
>NZ_WJYH01000005.1:0-159183 GCF_009668065.1 Acinetobacter sp. RIT698 | reverse complement strand
TGAATCTTTATTTTAAGGGGTGACTATTCTATTTTAAAATTGTATTGCGAAAATTATTTTATTGTCATTTAGATACAATAAAAAAGCGGCTGAAAAGCCGCTCTTTTATAGCGTAAAAATGTATAAAATTAAAACATGGTATTAGAAACGATTAAAACATTGCATCTTCAGAATTTGCAGAAATTTTATGAATGGATAAATCCGCACCACGAAACTCTTCTTCTTGTGTTAAACGAATACCCATAGTGGCTTTAAGTATGCCGTATACGGCAAACCCACCTGCTAAAGCCAGTAAAATGGCAAGTGAGGTACCAATAAGCTGAGACATCAAGGATACTCCGCCGATTCCCCCCAACCATTGCTGACCAAATATGCCCACAGCAATACCACCAAATGCACCACAAACGCCATGTAATGGCCAAACCCCAAGTACATCATCAATCTTGAGTTTATTTTGTGTGTATGTGAACAGTTTAACAAACAGAAAACCTGCACAGATACCAATAAATAAAGCGCCAATTGGGTGAACAACATCAGAACCTGCACAGATTGCCACTAAGCCTGCTAAGGGGCCATTATGTAAAAAGCCAGGATCTTCTTTTCCAAAGAAATTTGCAGAAAGCGTGCCGCCTACCATTGCCATGAGTGAGTTCATTGCAACTAAACCTGAGATTGCATCTAAGCGTTGAGCACTCATGACATTAAAGCCAAACCAGCCAACAATTAAGATCCAAGAACCGAGCGCTAAGAAAGGAATAGAAGAGGGTGGATGCGCACTAACGCGACCATCTTTTTTATAGCGCCCATGACGTGCACCGAGTAGTAACACTGCTGCAAGCGCAATCCAGCCACCCATCGCATGGACAACAACAGAGCCAGCAAAATCATGGAAGCTTGCACCAAATGTATCCGCTAACCACTTTTGCAGGCCGAGATTACCATTCCACGCGATCCCTTCAAAAAAAGGATAAACCAGCGCTACTATAAATAGAGTTGCAATGGCTTGAGAACGCATTTTGGCACGTTCTGCAATGCCGCCAGAAACAATAGCGGGAATTGCTGCAGCAAAGGTCAAAAGGAAAAAACAACGCATCAAATTGTAGCCATGCTCAGTTGAAAGCGTAGCGCCTGTATGGAAAAAGTGTTGTCCATAGGCAATATAATAGCCAACAAAGAAGTAGGCGATTGCTGAGATTGAAAAATCAGTAATGATTTTACTGAGTGCATTGACTTGATTTTTATGGCGAACTGTTCCCAGCTCTAAAAAAGCAAAGCCAGCATGCATAGCGAGTACAAGCACTGCGCCAAGCAAGAGAAAGAGTAGATCAACGTTTTGCATATACGATTCTTTTTGGTGCTATTTGTCACAAATTGGTTCAAGTATAACCAACGATTTGAATCCGTGAAGCGTTTGGCTGTATGAAAAAATAGATCAACAATTTCAAAATATTATTAAGACTCGATATAAAGCAAAAGCATGCACTATATTGGAATTTATGCACTAACTTGATGCAATAAGATATTCTGGCTTATTTTTAAGGTACTGATAATTATTGATTTTTATTTGTTGTGTTTCACCTTAAACTCATGCAGTCAAATTTTAATCTAAAAATAAACCGATAAAATGTTTTAACTAAAATTAAAAAATAACTTAGAGATCAATTTTTGGAAACACCCAGACTGCAAACTTGATTTTTGTATTCGAAACGGTTTCTTTGAAATTTTTGACCGTTCCATCTATACACAGCAAAGCATTTAGTTGAGTCATTGATGGCAATATCTGGCCAACCATGTTTTCCTAAAGTAGATAGAAATTCAGGCGTCCCATGACTGTTAAATATTCTCACCCATTGTTTATTGGTCTGTTGGGTAACAATATAAAATCCAATTCCTGTGTTTGCGTAGCAACCGACACCACCATCGACTACAACGGCATCAGGACGACCATCTTTATTGAGATCACCATAATAGGAGATATTGCCAAGGCTACAGCGGCTTTCCCAGCCAAGATTGGTTTTTTGAAACTTTGCGCTTTTAAAAATTTGTGTTGCCGTTTCCTCAGGGACTTGCGGAGCCGCGGCATAATTATGTGAAGCTAAAAATAGTGATAAAACACCACTGCTGAATATTATTATATTTTTCATCATCATATCGATTATTTTGTGATTGAATTAACATTATTTTAAAAATATGTATTTTTATCAAGCTTTTGTTGTCATGCTAATGTATTCATCTTCTGGTTTAAGCTGTATCTTAGGGCTATTTAACTTATATCATTATAAATTTCAAATGGTTGGTGTATTAGTGTATGATTTAATGAGTTGTAAATAAATGTTTAATATAAAATCAATTTGCGATTAAACGATCAATGAAGTGTATAAAAATGATGGTGTCTAAAACATATTCCAATTTTTTAGTGTATTTGATGGCGTTCTTTGGTTTCTGTCTTTTTACTGAAGCAGTGAGTGCTCAGTCCAATCAATATAAAATCTATAAATCTAAACTGTTGCAGTGTGGAGAAGCAACTTTTCAAGTTATTTCACAATGTGATGATTCTAATGAGGATACAGAGTTAGGTAGTGCGGGTTCTTTTCGAGCATCATGTTTATCCAGTCAATTAACGGTAAACTGGAAAGGTCAGCAAAAGACACTGAGTTTTCCCATGGCAACAACACAGCAGAAGAAAATATTAGCTAGCAAAGGCTATGCTTTAAAACCTGAGATCAGAGTAGGGGATTGGTCGCCACAGAGTTTAGCTTGTGGTCAAGCGGCTGGTATTGAGGGGCATTTTGTGGTGGTCAATCAGGCAACCACCAACGATATTAATCAAGAGTATCACGGCAAAGGTTCATTGAGTGATGAACCCATTTTGCTGAATTTAAACGGGACTTTTACCAGTGAAACACTTAAAGCGAAAATCTATGCTTTATTAAAGCAAGACCAAGTGAAGATTTCTAAAGTCATTGGTGCAAATGCAATTTTTGCGGATGAAAAATAGATTTAACAAAGATAAATCCGTTTAATTTTGTCATCTGTTAAGAAAAAGGCAGATGCAGCACAGGTTTCTTCGAGGACATTGACTGAAACACCATCACCGTTAAACTTTAAATAATGTTTAGGATCAATCTGTTCGTTAGCAATAATATCGCCATTTTCTCCAAAGCGATATTCTTCATCAACATAAATATTTGTTTTAGGTGCGACTTCGAACTTAGCAAAAATATCTAAATCATCATCTTCTTCATTATTTTGATAGTAATAAACTTTATCACTGTCCGAAATACGGAATTCAAACAGATATTTCATGCCTTTTTTATTGGAATTCTTTAAGACTTGGAAAGCATCTAGTTTTCCATCTCCATCAAAATCGATGGGCAATGGCTTTTTAAGATATGTCGTATCGACTAAATAACCTTGAGGGAGCTGTGTTGGATTATTGACGAGGTGGTCTGGCTCTGGCTGAGCAGGAATCACAATAGGTTCTGCTTTGGTTTGAACATGTTGAGGCGTTTCTTGTTTGGTTGGCTCACTTTCAGTTGATGTACTGGGTTTCTCATGACAGACAAGGAGAAAAATAAGGATGATGCATAATAAAATTTTGTTTTTCATAGAATATGAATCATTCAATAATTTTGAATGCGGGAGATTCTATCTTAAAAATTGATTTTTTGATGCCCAATGTCCTAAATTGGAGATATAGTCGTGGGTTTTATCACGTGCCAGTTTGCTGTCCATACTGATTCATCACCACAATGGGGAATATTTTGAACACATCAAATTCTGATCAAGCTTTGTCTGTCGTGATTACAGGAGGTACGCGTGGAATTGGTTTTGCTTTGGCAGAAGCTTTTTTAAAGTTAGGTTGGTCTGTAATGATTTCAGCACGAAATGTAGAGCAGTTAAATCAAGTTGTTGCAGACTTTGCGCAACGCTATGTGCCGAATAGAATTTATGGGGTGACCTGCGATGTGGCTCAATATGAAGATTTACACAATTTATGGGAAGAAACAGTTTTAAAGTTAGGTCAGGTCAATGTTTGGATTAACAATGCCGGTACCTGTAATGCAGCAAGGGCATTTACCGAGATTGCTAGCTCAGATTTGGAAAGTGTAATCAAAACCAATGTACTTGGTACGATGTTGGGTTCGCAAGTGGCTTTAAAAGGAATGATGCAGCAAGGTTTTGGGCAAATTTTTAATATGGAAGGTTGGGGCAGTCGTGGCGAGTGGAGTGCGGGGATGACGCCTTATGCAACCAGTAAACGAGCAGTTGCTTATCTGAATCATGCTTTAAATAAAGAAACCAAGAATAGTGATATTTTGATTGGAACGCTCAGCCCTGGAATGGTGGCCACGGATTTATTGATTTCTTCTTGGCAGCAGGGTGAAGTTAAAAACTGGCATAAAATGAAATGGTTGTTTATGTTTGTAATTGACCCGCCTGAGCGAGTGTGTGGTTATTTAGCAGAACGCATCAGCAAGAATAAAAAGAGCAATACGCGTATTGTTTGGATGACACCATGGCGTTTGTTGCTTCGGTTTTTCCAACCTTATTATTGGAAAAGAAATCCGGTACAGGGGACGGCTTTAGATCAGCTTAAGGAATAGGAATTTTTGATTCTTTAGTTACCTCTATCCGTTTTTGTACACGAATTCATCTTTTTATATTATATTTGAGATTGATAATGGCGAGAAAACAATAATGAAAAAGTTAATAATAGGATTACTGACAGGATTTCTAAGTATGAGTGGATGGAGTGCTTGTACTTATGATTTAGATGTGACTCAAGCTACATTGAATTCTGAAGAACCAGGTTCTTTAATTTTTCCAAATAGATCAGGTCAAAAAGTTGGCTTTAATATTTTTTCAACTTCTACATTGAAATATTTTTTAGCGACAAATAATAATGTTACTCTCAATTCTAGCGGCATCACTGTACCATCAAGCTCTATTTATGCTTATGAATATAAATTTAAAGTTCCTAAAAATCAGTTATTAAGTACAGAACAATTATTATTTTTTCCTGTAGCCCATATCGGGAAAAATGGCGGTCAATCAACCTTTTTAAGTAATGTTGGGTATACCAATGCATCAACAGAAAATAGTGCTGTAAATAAATTTACTATAAGCGATCCTAATGCGAATACTTCTTTAGTCGAATTAAATATTTCAAACAACAGTAATGACTATCAATACATAGGCATTTATATAAACCCAATTTCAAAACAAGCAGGATTTATTGTGAATGGCGTGAAT
Source organism: Acinetobacter sp. RIT698 (assembly GCF_009668065.1). Lineage (NCBI taxonomy): Bacteria > Pseudomonadati > Pseudomonadota > Gammaproteobacteria > Moraxellales > Moraxellaceae > Acinetobacter > Acinetobacter sp. RIT698. The sequence continues at coordinate 153,927 of NZ_WJYH01000005.1, read as the reverse complement.
AAAGGTTACTTATCAAATTACACTTTACCTGTAATTAATTCATTTTTTATGATTGCTGCTGCTTTAAATGGAATATCACCCAACTCCCCCAATATTGGAAAAGAGGTTTCAATTGAATTAATTACAGATGCTACAAAAATGACACAGTCTTATCCAACAGGTACAACTGATATTTGTGGCAATACAATTTGAATTATTCTTTAAAATATAACGAACTAATTTCAATAACAATATTTTGATTGGAATATTAAGTCCCGAAATGTTGGCCACGGATTTATTGATTTCTTCTTGGCAGCAAGGTGAAGTTAAAACTGGTATGAAATGAAATGGTTATTTATGTTTGTGATTAATCCACCTGAGCAAGCATGTGGTTATTTGGCGGAACGCATCAGCAAGAATAAAAACAGCAATGTGCGTATTGTCTGGATGACACCATGGCGTTTAGTAATTCGATTTTTCCAACCTTATTATTGGAAAAGAAATCCTGTGCAGGGGACAGCTTTGGATCAACTGAAGGAATAGTGATTTAAATTTGGAGTTTGATTAAAAAATAACAATGGAAAAGCTTAGTCCAGCACTACTTATTTTATAAAATACAGAGTAGTGCATGCATCTGTTTTAGGAAAAAATAAAGGACTTGAACTTGAATGAATATATTTCTTATAATCTAACAAGATTTGGTAGAAAATCTTAATAAAAAATTTACCAAATTCACATCATGCTCTTGAGTACAACAGTATTTCATATGACTAGAGCATTTATAAATAGAGCATTCAGTGCTGAAAATATTTGAATAATTAAGGGGCTTTTATGTTTATTAAATTCAGTTTAACAATAATTAGTCTATTCGCTACAACAATACTTTGGGCAGGATCAGATTGGGATTATCAAAACCCCAAAGATTGGGCGAGTGCGAATCAAAAATTTCAATCGTGTGCAGGTGTAAATCAATCTCCAATTGATATTCGAGATACGGTGACTGCGAATTTACCACCATTGGAATTTAATTATCACACTACAGCAAAGTCTGTGCAAAATATTGGTCATACGATGCAGATTGAGTTTAATCAAGGAGCAAGTTTAGTTTTAGATGGGCAGACTTTTTTACTGGAACAATTTCATGTACATAGTCCAAGTGAAAACAATATTAATGGTCAAAGCTATCCCATGGAATTACATTTAGTGCACGCTTCAGACAAAGGTGAATTGGCAGTTGTCGCATTAATGTTTCAATATGGATTGGAGAATGAAAAACTAAAACATATCTGGAATTCCTTGCCTAAAAATGTGGGTGAAAGTAATCAGCTATATTCAAAAAATAAAGCAGACAGCTATTTACCCAATAACTTAGAGTATTACCGTTTTAATGGGTCTTTAACAACACCGCCGTGTTCAGAAGGAGTCCGATGGGTGGTGTTTAAGGAAATTCAGCAGGCGTCGAATGAGCAAATTGAGTCTTTTATGGAGTTAATGGGACATCCAAATAATCGTCCGATACAACCGATTGGCGCGCGGTTGATTTTGGAGTAATTCAGGGTAAAAAGTAGATCAGAGGATCTACTTTTTTAATTCTTTTGTGGGATTTGCTTAGAAAAATTCTTTTAATTTTTTTTTGCACTAAAGTTATTCGTTATTGGAATGATGATGTGTTAAATCAGACTGAGGCGGTGTTGGATGGTTTGTGGAATATCTGTATTGAATTGAAAGACACCTCTCCCTAACCCTCTCCTGGAAGGAGAGGTAACCTCATTGGGTATTAAATAACTATTAAATTCTCAAAGAATGTTCCTTCCACATTTTGGGGAAGATTGAGGTGGTGGAGTTTATGCAAATATTTTAGTTGCCTCTCTATTTAATCCTCTGTTGAAAGGAGAGAGAAACCTATTGTGTATCGAATGATTATTAAACTCTCAAAGAGTGTTTCTGCCACATTTTGGGGAAAATTAAGGTTGTGGAATTTTATGCACATATTTTTAGCCACCTCTCTTTAGCCTTTTTCTGAAAGGAGAGAACTCCATTGTGTATCGAATAATTATTAAATTCTCAAAGAATGTTCCTTCCACATTTGATGGAGATTGAGGTGGTGGAATTTATACAAACATTTTAGTTACTTCTCTTTAGCCTTCTTCTGGAAGGAGAGAAATTTATTGTGTATCAAATAAAGATAAAATTAGTAACGGAAGTCCCCTCTCCCCGTGGGAGAGGGTTAGGGAGAGGGAAAATAAAATGAAGCTAAACCCCAAATTATTAGAATACGCTAAATCTATGCGACACGATGCCACAGATGCCGAACATCTTATGTGGCAACTTTTACGAGCTCAACGATTTATGAATTTAAAGTTTCGTCGTCAACATGTGATTGAGCCTTATATTGTTGATTTTTACTGTCATGAATTGGACTTAGTGGTTGAGTTGGATGGTGGTCAACATAATACAGATGTGGTCGTAGCTTATGATAATGAAAGAACTCAGTTTTTAGAGGCCTTGGGACTTAAAGTTATCCGTTATTGGAATGATGATGTGTTGAATCGGAGTGAGGTGGTATTGGAAGATTTGTGAAATATCTGTATTGAATTGAAAGACACCTCTCCCTAACCCTCTCCTGGAAGGAGAGGGAACTCCATTTTTGAATTCAGATTTTCATGAAATCAAATGATACTCCCTCTCCCTATGGGAGAAGGGTGGGGTGAGGGTAATTAATATTTTTAAAAAACAAATATTTATTTTTAATAATTTAAATTATAATTTTGCGATAATTTAAATTTTTTAATAAAAAGTGAGTACTATGATTTTAAATTTGTTGATAATTTTGGCTTTGTTGATTTTTATCACTCTTGTTGTCATCGTAATAAAAAATAATAAAAGTTCAAAAGATACGTCTTATCCTCATCAAAAAGAAATGAATGATTCGCAATCAACATATTGGACTGAAAGTTTCAAAGTCCAATCAGATGAAAAGCGTAAAGACATGATTGATGCTGAAAAAATTGGCTTTTTAAAACTGAGTTTAAAAGACGATGGTTTAATTGATTTAAAGCATCAACTCAATCTTTCAAATATACAAATGGATGTATTGATTCAAGAAGCTCCTAAGTCGCTTAATCGATTGATTATAGATTTTGGGTGTGTCTATGATCATGATGGTGACGAAGATGTCCGATATGTACCTGTAGAGCTTTCTACAGAGAGTGTTACATTAAATTTTGATCAGGCTTTTTTTTGTTGTTTTTACTTGGCGGATCGAGAGATTTATTCATACAATATTTCTGATCGCTGGAGTGATGAAAATGCAACTTTGGAACAAGCTTATAAGCAATTTACTCAAAAGTTAGCAATCTTACTTAAACAGGGATGGAAAAATTATTATTTACCTCATGATGCTAGATATGCAGTTTCATGCGAAGAACGTTTATTAAAAGAGCAACAGCATACAATTTTACCTAATCAATCCATTTTATCTTTTGAACAATTTTGTAATTGTTTAGAGGGTGAACTTCATGCAATTGATCTCAATCTTTATTTAGATGGGATCTATATGAGTGTTTTTTATGATGATGCATTTTCTGTTTCGTTCGAAATAAATAAGGCAAATAATTTGTTATCTTATAAAAGTTATTGTCCAGAAGGTCTTGATGATGTGAATGAAATTGAAGCTTACAAAGTAAAGGCTAAACTACTTCGCTACAAAGCAGAGCAAGAAGCGAGACAACATGGTTTTGAAATTGATGAAAGTTATATTGACCCGATATAAATCAAGAAATTATTCAATTCAGTGTTCAGAATCATGAAAGATGATCACAATCATTTGTCATCATCATTGAGATAAACTCTTCAAAACTGTTACAAACCTTATTATGCGTATTACAGATTTCATAAATGCCGAATTCATTGCCATGTTCGTCTAGTTTTACTGCATATGCAGTCATCCAGAGTAAGAATTCAGAGAATACAAAACAATTTGCATGAGGAAAGTTTTCAATCCCTTTTAAATCTTTTACAGGTCTAAATTCAGCTAAAGAAAAGAAAGAATAGCCCTCATCACCAAAATTGGCTTCACCTGTACCATTGAAAAAAATAAAATATTCTTTAAAAATTTGTGGAAGTCTAACTCCATATTTTTGTTCAAATTTTAACGTTTCTAACAATGTAGTCGGTTGATTGATACGTATATTTTGATTGATGAAATGTTGTTTTAATTTTTGAATAACCATAATTATTTTACTCAAAAAAAGAAGGAAGCTTAATTAAGCTTCCTTCTTTAGAGGCAAAATTGCAAGCTTAGCTTAAAGCGCCGCAATCTGTTCCATATTGGCTTTAATCTTGGCTAACTGATCTACAAACTCAGCAAGTTTAACTTTTTCACCTTCAACAACAGCAGCAGGTGCTTTAGCCACAAAGCCCTCATTTGCAAGTTTAGAAGCAATTTGGTCATGCTGTTTTTGAACCTTATCTAAGTCTTTTTGCAAACGAGCAAGTTCTGCTTTCGGATCAATCAAGCCTTTCATTGGTACAAATACAGACACATGACCAACAACAGAAGATGAAGACAACGGTGGTTGCTCAGCATCGGTTAAGAAGGTAATGCTTTCAACTTTAGCCAAAGCCTTAAAAAGTGGTTCAATACGTGCAATTTGTGCTTTTTCAGCATCAGTGGCGTTTTGAAGCAATACAGGTAATAAACGTGCATTACCTAAGCCCATTTCGCCACGAATATTACGTACAGCGCCAATCAAGCCTTGTAGCCCAAGCATATCTGCTTCAGCCTGATCATTGATACGTTCAGGATTTGGAACAGGGTATGGCGCAAGCATGATGGTTTCACCACCAATACCAATCATTGGTGCAAGGGTCTGCCAAATTTCTTCAGTTAAGAATGGCATGATTGGATGTGCAAGACGTAAAGACGCTTCCATTACAGAAAGAAGGACACGACGAACTTCTGCTTTACGCTCAGCCGATACGTTTTCATCATTCAGTACTGGTTTGGTCAGTTCAACATACCAGTCACAGTATTCATTCCAGATGAACTCATAAATCGCTTGAGCAGCCAAATCTAAACGGTAGGTGGCAAACGCTTGTTGAACGGCAGCTTCCGCTTTTTGTAAACGGCTGACAATCCATTGTTCAGGAAGTTCCCAAAGATCTTGACGGATTTCCTGACCAATTGGCTGTTGTTCACAGTTCATCATCACGAAACGGGTTGCGTTCCAGATTTTGTTGGCAAAGTTACGATAGCCTTCAACACGTTTCATATCGAACTTAATGTCACGGCCTGTATTGGCAAGTGCACAGAAAGTAAAACGAACCGCATCTGTACCGTAAGCTTGAATACCTTCAGGAAATTCTTTACGCGTAGATTTCTCAATTTTTGGTGCATCTTTAGGGTTCATTAAACCAGTGGTACGTTTTTGTACTAAGGTTTCAAGATCTACACCATCAATCAAATCTAATGGGTCGAGTACGTTGCCTTTAGATTTAGACATTTTTTGACCTTCACCGTCACGAACCAAACCATGTACATACACAGTTTTAAATGGAACTTGCGGTGTGCCATCTTCATTTTTCATGAAGTGCATGGTCATCATGATCATTCGGGCAACCCAGAAGAAAATGATGTCAAAACCTGTTACCAATACATCCGTTGGGTGGAATGTATTTAAGAAATAGTTTTCTTTATCTTTTGCTTCATCACCGGTCCAACCCAGTGTAGAGAAGGTCCAAAGACCTGAAGAGAACCATGTATCCAGTACATCTTCATCTTGATTTAATTCAATATCAGCAGCGATATTATTTTTTTCACGAACTTCTTCTTCAGAACGACCAACATAAATGTTGCCTTCTGCATCGTACCAAGCTGGGATACGGTGACCCCACCACAATTGACGAGAAATACACCAATCTTGAATGTTGTTCATCCAAGCCATATACATATTGCTGTATTGTTCAGGCACAAACTTAATATCGCCGTCTTTTACTGCTTTGATTGCAGGCTCTGCAAGAGGCGCAATCTTGACATACCATTGGTCGGTCAATAATGGTTCAATGATCACACCTGAACGGTCACCACGTGGTGGTTTCAGCGTATAGGGTTGAATTTGGTCTAACCAACCTTCAGCTTCAGCTTGTGCAACCAATTTTTTACGTGCAACAAAGCGCTCTAAACCAATATAATCAGCTGGTGCTGGGATGGTTTTAGAAATCGCTTCGCCAGCTTTTGCGATAAACTCAAAATCAGCTAAAACTTCGGCATTTTTGTTGAAAATGTTGATGATTGCGAGTTCACAACGTTTGCCCACTTCATAATCATTGAAGTCATGTGCAGGGGTGATTTTTACACAACCTGTACCGAATTCTTTATCGACATATTCATCTTTAACAATCGCAACCGCACGACCTGTAATCGGCAGGATAATATTTTTACCAACAAGGTGTGCATAACGTTCGTCATCTGGAGCAACTGCAACAGCAGTATCACCCAGTAATGTTTCTGGACGGGTTGTTGCAACTACTAAATAATCGTGACCGTCTTGAGTACGTAGAGACTTATCTTCAAAGAAGTATTTGAAGTGCCACAATGAACCTTGTTCTTCTTTATCTGATTCAACTTCTAGGTCTGAAAGTGCAGTTTGTAGTTTAGGGTCCCAGTTTACCAAGCGTTTGCCACGGTAAATCAAACCTTGTTCATGCAGTTTTACAAATACTTCTTTAACAGCATTTGAAAGGCCATCATCCATGGTGAAACGTTCACGTGACCAATCTACAGATGAGCCAAGACGACGAATTTGACGGGTAATTGTGCCGCCAGATTGTTCTTTCCATTCCCAAATTTTGTCGATGAACTTTTCACGCCCTAAATCATGACGACTAATGTCTTGAGCTGCCAATTGACGCTCAACCACCATTTGCGTTGCAATACCCGCATGGTCAGTACCCGGTTGCCATAAAGTATTTTTACCAGACATACGGTTGTAACGTGTCAAGGCATCCATGATGGCATTGTTAAAACCATGACCCATGTGCAAGCTACCTGTGACGTTCGGTGGCGGAATCATGATACAGAATGAATCGCCTTTACGAGACGGTTGGAAATAACCTTTCTCTTCCCAAGTCTTGTACCATTTTTTCTCGATCTCGGTAGGATCGTAGGTTGTAGCAATATTTTGCGCTGAATCAGTCATAGTAAAAACAGATCAAAAGTAAGTAAAAAATTGCATTCATTGTAGCAAATATTCATTAGGAATGTTGATTCCTGTTATGGCATATTTATCTTGAATTAAATGCAGCAATCAAAACATGAGAATACAAGATGCATTTGTTGTTTTTATCGATCTTAAATATGACAAATGTTGGATATTGTGGGGTTTTAACTGAGTCATATTTACAAATGCGTGTTTTAGATATTTGATTTGTTGAGAGTATTTGTGATTGATATTCAACAGATAGCAGTAGTTAAAGACAATGCAAGATATTTCAAGTTTTGCTAAGATCAAAATTGAATAGGACAAAACAACAAAAGGACACATAACAATGCAGTATAAAATCGATTTATTGATTAAACAGCAGACTTACCAAGAGTTAAAAAGCATTACCCAAAGTTTGAATCATGGCGAAAAAAGAGATCTGGCAAAACAATTAGGTAATGTCTTTACGGAAATGTCATGCCAAGTGCTGGATCAGGTTTTTGGAACCTTACTTGATGAACAACGTAAAAATGATGCACTAGATGCGACAGGGAAGAAAAAGCTCAAAGAAGCTGAACAGATTTTTGATCAGATTGAAGGGGCATTAAAAAAATATATGCCGTGGTCAATTTCCTTTTTTAGTAATGATCGTCTAAAGCCTGTGGCAAACCATATTCTTAAAAAGTTTGAAGATTCAGATGCAACTGAAGTGGTGATGTATTACCAATTAGACCGTAGCTTAGGGCAAGAAGCGACTAGCAATATTCAAAAGGTCATTCAAGGGGATACCAGTGCTTTGCCTGTGACACTAAAAAATTTGGTTAAAATTATTGACCTCGGTGTATCAGAATTTATCCGTGACCCTAAGACTTTGTTAAAATTTAACTTTGTGGTCGATAAAACCTTAAATGGTGTGATTAATATGATCACCAGTACTGGCTATAAACGCTTAGAAAAAGTTGGCGATGAATACAATCCTCGCAATGTAGAAAAGGCGCAACATTATGCAGAACATTTTAAAAAGTTTTTAGTTGAAGGTTAGTTTTTAAAAGCAAATCACTTGATTGATTTGGTGGGTCACGTGGTCTAATATTTATTCACCATATTCAAGAGCATAATAAAATGGAAAGCTTAGAAGGAAAGGTGGTTTGGATTACAGGCGCATCTTCAGGGATTGGTAAAGCCTTGGCTGCTGAATGTGCTTTACAAGGTGCACAAGTGGTTTTAAGTGCAAGACGTTTAGAAGAACTTGAAAAAGTTCGTATAAGTCTTCTTAACCCAGATCATCATATTTCTGTGGCAATGGATATTACCGATGAAGCACAAGTACGCCATGCATATGAACAAGTCTTAGATGAGAAAGGGCGTATTGATTGGTTGATCAACAATGCGGGTTTAAGCCAAAGGGCACTGATTGCTGATACCACAATGCAAACTGAACGTGCGATTATGGAAATTGATTACTTCTCTCAAGTGTTTTTGACCAAATTGGTTTTACCAACCTTTTTAGCTCAAAAATCTGGGCGAATTGCGTATATTTCTAGCGTTGCGGGCTTATTGGGGACGCAATATCGGGCATCTTACTCTGCAGCAAAAGCAGCGATTCATATGTGGGCAAACAGTTTACGCGCAGAAGTGGCACAAGATGGTGTTAATGTTTCTGTTATTTTCCCTGGTTTTGTAAAAACCAATGTATCTTTCAATGCCTTAAATGGTGCAGGAAAAGCACAGGCACATCAGGATGAAGCCATTGAAAATGGATTAGAAGCTGATGATTTTGCGCAGAAAACAGTTTCCGCTTTATTAAAGGGTCAAGAATATATTGTCGTGGGTGGGCGTAAAGAAAAATTGGGTGTGTTGGTTTCTCGTCTATCACCATCGACACTTTATAAAATGATTCGCAAGATGAAAGTAAAGTGATTGAAAATTCATAAATTTTGCCTGTATTGATAAGGCGTTTATACATTGTCTAAGCGCTTTTTCTTAATATGTTCCGTCTTTATAAGCACAAAAAAAGATGTTAAATCTAATGAAAATAATTTTTAAAATCATCAGTCTACAATTCATATTGATCAGTGCTGTTTATGCAAATATTTGTGATGATACTCAAGTTGTTGCGCAAATATTGAAGCAGGCTAAAATTGTAAAGCTTGAACAGTCTTTAATCGACTGTAAACTCGATCCTGTTGATAATTCAAATATGATCATGGCCTATGCCCAATGGATTCCTGTAAAAGGACACCCAGAAGAAGGGAATTATGCTTTAGACTTATTTAAGTTTAATCCAAAAAATTTAAAGCTTATTTATCACTATGCTGTTGCAGAACGCATGGTTTCGGATGCAATTAGCTTAAATTCAATTGAGCTGGATACAGCAAATTATAAAGTCACTGATTCAAATCGAGCTTTGGGTCTAAGATTAAATTACTCAGGTCACTCACAGCCCTTTCCTTTTTCTATGCAACTTTTAAATTTATATGACCTTAAAAATAAGCAACAAATTCTGGACAGCTTGATTGTGACACGTAACCGGGCAGAAATAGATATGCATTGTAATGCAGATATTGAAGAACGCGCTTCTACCTTAGTGATGCAGTCAACCCAAACCAAGAAATATACGGATATTTTGGTCAATAGCAAAATTAAACGCTACCAGACGCAAGTGATAAACGAGGATTGCCAAGAAGTTAATCATCACTCATCGCAACAACGGTTTGTTTTAAAATTTGATGGGAAAAAATATCAATTTCCTAAAAGTTTTAAAGATGAATATCAGTACCGATAGGCAATATAAGCAGTTGGATAGTAATGCTGATTATTAAACATTCATCTTCTCGTTAGCGAGTAAAAATAGCAGTGAGCTAAAAGATGAATGCTTTTAAAATAACAGGATATTTGAAAGGGTAAAAATCGAATGCTTAATGTATTTTATTGAAGTAGTTTAATAATAATTCAGCATTTTTGCCTCTTAATTGCCATGACATACAGCGCACTCCACCGCCCATATGGCATACCTGTGCAGAGTAAATTGGAATGACAGTTCGTTTTGTTAGACGACGAATTTGCTGTAATGCCAGAGTATCTTGTTTAATACCAAATTGCGGAAAATAAATACGCTCAGGCGTGACCAGCATATTGGTATATAAACCACAAGCAGAACCAAATTTTTCATCATAGATCTCACTACCATCATAAGGTGTGGTGATTTCATGAATTTTGATATTTGGAATACCGCGTTTTAAATCAATTTTTAACTGTTTTGCATAGTCGGGATCTTCAGGATAGGAGTTAATCACTAAAGTGTTCTGATCTATAAAGCTCACCACGCCATCCGCATGTTCTAAACCACCTTGTTCATCCGCTTCAATAAATGCAATATGTTTAGCACCTGTCAAACGGATCAGTTGTGCTCTTGCTTGGGTTTCGGTTAAATGATTGTCAGCTAAGAACTTGGTGCTTAACACCACATTGCCATAGCCATCTTCAACCCAATTACCACCATCATTGAGCAGTTGGGTCTGGGTAAATTTTAAGCCAGCCTTTTGGCTATAGGCTTTAAAGTCTGATTGAACATCATCAGAAATAGCTTGAGCTTTTTTGGTTCCACCTTGTCCTGCAGCGGTATATCGAAAAAGAACAGGTTGATTGGGATTGGCACTGCTAAAATCACGCATCCAAATATCTTGCATAGGCGCGATGGTGACATGCTGTTTACCCAATGCTTTGACATAATCAGGGTAAAGTTGTTGATCGGTTAAGATCATCACATTGTCACCATTTTGAATAATTTTCTTTGCATAATCGACGTGGAAATCAAAGATATCATCGATTTTTTCTGCATAGTACTTATCCTGACTTTGTGGCGAAGCCAATACAATCAATTCTGCATTTATTGTGAATGGAAGCATAGACAGTAATCCGATACTTATTTTAAGTGCTAAAGCTTTCATGATGTCTAACCTGTTCATGAAGTTAAGATTTTTCCATTTTTGTTATGGTCAAGGTATTCCCAGAACTTTACATCACCAGAATACAAAACCAGACAGTCCAACAGTGATTATGTATTCTGATGAAAAAATCATGATTATTTAAAAAGAGGAGTGAGATTAAGTTGCTGTTCCATAGGCAAAGACTTCAACCATTCCACCTTGCATACCGAGTTCAGTGGTACTTAAACGTAAGCCCATAATATGCGTTGCTCCAATATTTTCAGCTTCCTGTTTTAATCTAACAATTGCTTCTCGACGTGCGCGATCTACGACACTCTCATAGGTGGTTAAACGACCACCAAAGAAGTTCTGAATTTGCGCGATAATATATTTAAAATAATCATGTGAAATCACCACATTACTACTGATGAGTTGCCCATGCTTTTCAGAGACTTTGAACTTATTGGTATCAATCCGAATATGAGCAAGCCGCTGTTCATTGTCGGCCAATTCTTTTAAATGCTTTTGTTCGATAAAACGTCCAAACCCCCAGCCAATAAAAAACAGAACCAGTGTGAGCCCAATTTTAAAAATTAAACCATCCATCTGTTTCGCCTATTTTGAAAATGGGTCAGGAAGTTGTGTTGTGGTCGGTTCAACAATGACCGCAGTACCATAGACAAAAAGTTCTGAAGCACCTTGCGCAATATTAGACGTAGAAAAACGGATACCGACAATTGCATTGGCACCTAAAACACGTGCTTTTTCAATCATACGATTCATGGCTTCTTGACGTGATTCTTCTAATAATTCGGTATAGCCTTTGAGTTCACCACCGACAATATTTTTTAGACCAGCCATAAAGTCACGTCCGACATGTTTACTGCGGACCGTGCTTCCATAAACGACATCAAGCTGTTGCTTTATGACATGTGCTGGAACAGTTTCTAAATTACTGAGTTTCATTTTAAATATTCATTGATGATGTCTTGCTTTAAACATAGGAAATTATCCATCAAAAAGCAATAAAAAAAGCCCACCGAAGTGAGCTTTGATTATCAAACTGAGATTAACTGACTTTTTTATCTTTTGAATGATATTTCAATTCAGATGAAGAGGCCGGTTGTGCAATTTGATCCGCAGTGTTGGCTTTTAGACCACCACCAAGGGTTTTATAAACTTCTACCTGATTGTTTAAGTTTGCTTGCTCTAATAGCAATAAACCTTGTTCAGCAGAGTAAGAAGTACGTTGAGCATCTAAAACAGTTAAGTAACTATCAATACCTGCACGGAAGCGGGCATTTGAAAGTTTATACGTAGTATTGGTTGCATCAACTAAACGTTTTTGAGCAGAAAGACGATCACCAATATTTTGGCGAGTCGCTAATGCATCATTGACTTCACGGAAAGCAGATTGAATTGATTTTTCATAGTCAGATAACGCAATTTGTTGATCTGTTTCTGAAATCTTAATGTTCGCTTTACGTGTGCCCCAATCCCATAACGGAATATCAAGACTAGGACCTAAAGACCAAACGAAAGCACCTGATTTAAATAAATCACTTAAATCAGTAGATGCATAACCTGCAGTACCTGTCAAGCTGATGGTTGGGAATAAGCGTGCTTTCGCAGCACCGATATTCGCACCAGCAGCAGAAAGTTGGTATTCAGCCGCTTTGACGTCTGGACGGTTGTTCAGCAAGTCACTTGGTAAACCAGAAGCGAACGCAGCATTTGAGGTAATACGCGTTACACGTTGTGTTGGCAATAAGTTGTCTGGAACTGATTGTCCAACAAGCAGATTTAGCAAGTTCTGAGCTTGTGCAATTTGAGTCTTATAATTGGCAACATCATTACGTGCGGTTTCAACAGAAATCTGAGCCTGACGAACAGGCACTTCACTGTCGATACCGACATCAAAACGTTTTTTGTTGAGGTTATAAGAGTCAAGCTGCGCTTTTAATGTTTGGTCAGCGAGCTTAAGTTGTGCGCTGGCAAAAGAGTAATTTAACCAAGCTTGTGCAACTTGACTAATTAAGCTGATTTGCGTTGCATCACGCGCACTTGCAGTCGATAAATAAGTATCAAGCGCATTGTCTTTTAAACTTTTTACCCGACCCCAGAAGTCTAACTCATAAGCAGTTACACCAAGACCCACATTATAACGTGTTTGAGCACCTACGCCTTGATCTTGACGTAACAGACCACCACTTGCACCAATCGTTGGTAGCTGATTGTTTTCAGTGATTTGATAGGCTTGTTGAGCACGTTGAATGTTCAATGTTGCTGTACGTAAATCACGGTTATTGGCTAAAGCAAGATCAAGCACTTGAAGTAAGCGTTGATCTGCAAAAAACTCTTTATAACCTTGTTCAGCAATAGATGTACCACCGTTATTTTGAATATAACCTGTTGGTATGTTCGCTTGAGCTACGGGTTCTGGGCCACGCATGCTTTGACAAGCTGTCAAAGCAAGCGCAAGTGCAGATACCGCAATGCTACGACCTGAAATAGACCATACTTTTTGCATCACGATTTATGCTCCTGAATATTTTGATTTTTAGGTTTGTACTTAAAGATACTACGAATCCATACGAAGAACACAGGAATAAAGAAGATACCTAAAAGTGTTGAGCTAATTACACCACCTAATACACCATAACCGACTGAGTGTTGGCTACCGGCACCAGCACCGCTTGATAAAGCAAGTGGTAATACACCGAAACCGAACGCTAAGGTTGTCATGATAATTGGACGTAAACGCATTTTTGCAGCATGCAATGTCGCTTCAAACAATTCTTCACCTTGTTCTTGCAACTCTTTTGCAAACTCTACAATCAAAATCGCATTTTTTGCAGACAAACCGATGACTGCAACGATCGCGACTTGGAAGTAGATGTTAAATGATAAGTTAGGATCACCTTTGATGACCATGCCCAACCAGGTTAAAGTAAATGCACCAATAACACCTAAAGGTACGACTAGCAATACTGAAACAGGGATCGACCAACTTTCATATAAAGCTGAAAGGCAAAGGAATACAATAAGCAAAGAAAGAATCAAAAGCGGAACAGTTTGACTACCAGATTCACGTTCTTCTAAAGACAGCCCCGTCCATTCATAGTCGAAACCTGTTAAGCCCATAGACGGTAACTTACCAATAATTTCTTCCATGGCAAGCATCGCATCTCCCGAACTTACGCCCGGTGCTGGAGTACCTTGAATGTTTGCAGAAGCTACACCGTTATAACGCTCAAGACGAGGTGAACCATAAGTCCATTGGCCTGTTGCAAATGCAGAGAATGGAACCATGGTGCCGCTATTGTTACGTACATACCATTTGTTTAAGTCTTCAGGCATCATACGAGCGTTTGATTCGCCTTGAACATAAACTTTTTTCACACGACCACGGTCAACGAAGTCATTGATATAAGAACCACCCCACGCCATGCTCATGGTCGAATTAATATCCGCAATACTGACTCCCATTGCACCAGCTTGCGCTTGATCAATGTTGATTTGATATTGAGGGGTATCTTCTTGACCATTTGGACGAACACCTGCAAGACGTTTGTCTTGAGAAGCCATACCTAAAATAGCATTACGTGCAGCAATGAGTTTATCGTGACCTTGACCACTGGCATCTTTTAATTGGATGTCAAACCCTGATGAAACACCTAATTCAGGCATTGCAGGTAATTGCAATGGCATGATGTATGATGCATCTTTTACAATCATATTCAGTGCCATACCGCGTTGAATAATGGCGCCAATTTGTGATTCAGGTGTGGTACGTTCACTCCAGTCTTTCAATTTAATAAAAGCTAAACCAGCATTTTGCCCGACACCTGTAAATGAGAAACCAGAAACTGTAAAAATAGTATCTACATGTGCTTTTTCCTTATTTAAGAAGTAATCGGTCATGGTTGTGATGACTTTATCTGTTCGTTCAAGGCTGGCACTTGGTGGTAGCTGAACCAACGTCATAACTACGCCTTGGTCTTCTTCTGGTAAGAAAGAAGAGGGGAGCATTTTGTATAGTCCAACTAAGGCAACAATCACAGCAATATAGATCGCACCAGAGAATATCTTATGATGGGTCATACGATTGACACCACCTTGGTATTTCTCTGCTACTTTTTCAAAACTGCGGTTAAACCAACGGAAGAAACGCGCAAAAATGTTATTGCTTGGTTCTTGATTTGGATCATGCTGTTTTAACAATGTTGCACAAAGAGCTGGGGTAAAAGTTAAAGCAACGATTAAAGACAAAACCATTGCTGTAACTAGCGTGATCGAGAACTGACGGTAAATTACCCCCGTAGTACCACCAAAGAATGCCATTGGCACAAATACAGCAGTCAATACGCTGGTAATACCGACCAAAGCACCTGAAATTTGTTTCATCGATTTTTCAGTGGCTTCAACTGGACCGGCATGTTCTTCTTGCATTACCCGTTCGACGTTCTCAACCACAACGATGGCATCATCGACCAATAGACCAATCGCCAGTACCATGGCGAACATGGTTAAGGTATTGATCGAGAAGCCAAAAATATTAATAACTGCAAATGTCCCAAGTACAACTACAGGAACTGCCATTGTTGGGATAATCGTTGCACGCCAGTTCTGTAAGAACAAGAACATCACGAAGAATACAAGAACGATTGCTTCAATTAACGTATGTACCACACTTTCAATTGAAAGCTTAATAAACGGTGTGGTGTCATAAGCAATTTTATCTTTTAAGCCTTCAGGGTAGTTTTTACGCAATTCAGTGAGGCGTTTTTCTACAGCAGCGGCTGTATCAAGTGCATTGGCACCTGTTGCCAATTTAATTGCTACACCGCCCGCAGGGTTACCATTAAATTTAGAATCGAATTGATAACTGTCTGAACCTAATTCTACGCGTGCAACATCACCCAAACGAACTTGAGCACCAGAAGACGTGTTTTTTAGGAAGATGTTTTTAAATTGTTCAGGTGTTTGCAACATGCTTTGCGCATTGACAGTCGCATTCAGGATTTGACCTTGTACAGCTGGAGCACCACCCAATTGACCTACAGCCACTTGTGAGTTTTGTGCACGAATGGCAGCAGCAATATCACTTGGTGTAACTTGCAAACTGGTCATTTTAGCTGGGTCTAGCCAGATACGCATTGCATATTGACCACCAAAGACTTGAATTTCACCTACGCCTGCAACACGACTCAGTGGTTCAGAAATATTTGAGTTTACATAGTCTTTAATGTCAGCGCCAGAAAGGCTGCCATCTGGCGAATAAAATGCAAGTACTTGCATAAAGCTCGCGCCAGATTTGGTCACTTTTACGCCTTGACGTTGTACATCTTCAGGTAAAAGTGCTGTCGCTGACTGTAATTTGTTCTGTACTTGAACCTGTGCAATGTCTGGATCAATACCTTGTTCAAAATTCAGGTTGATTGATGCCTGACCATTACCCGCACTGTTTGATGAGATATAACGTAAACCATCTAGACCATTCATTTGTTGTTCAATGATCTGAGTTACGGTGTTCTCAACAGTTTGTGCAGAAGCACCAGGATAAGTCGCAGCAATTGTCACTACAGGAGGAGCAATTGTTGGATACTGAGCAACAGGCATTTTTGTTAGCGTCAGAATACCCGCCAACATAATTACCAGTGCAATCACCCACGCAAAAATGGGGCGATGAATAAAAAATTGAGCCATATTCGTCTACCCCTTATGCATTTGAAGTAGCTTTTTGTTCACTGGATTTATTTTGTTGAACAGGTTGTGCTGCTGTACCTGGTTTAGCACCTGCTTGTGGTGCAGCCGCTTGAGGCTGATAAGGTTTAGCAACCACAGCTTGTTCTGGTTTTACTTTGGCAATACCATCAACAATCACTTTATCGCCAGTATTTAGGCCTTGAGTGACGATCCAATCTTTACCTTGAACACCTACAGTTGTTACAGGACGGCTTTCAACTACACCTTTTGCATTTACAAGCATTGCGATTGCTTGGCCAGTTGGTGTGCGTGTAATTGCTGCTTGTGGAACTAAGTAAGCATTTGGAATTACGCCTTGTACGATCTGCGCATTGGCAAACATACCCGGCAATAATAAATGATTAGGATTTGAGAAGACTGCACGTAAAGTCACAGAACCTGTGCTTGGATCTACACTAGCATCAGAAAATGCAAGGTTTCCTTCCACACCGTAGTAGCTACCATCTTCAAGTTTTAAACGAACTTTGGTGTTGTTGCTACGATCAATACTACCTTGGCTTAACTGTTGACGTAGACGTAATAACTCAGCACTTGATTGGCTGATGTCTACATAAATTGGGTCAAGTTGCTGAATCGTAACCAATGCATTGGCTTGGTTTGCAGTCACCAAAGCACCAGCAGTGACTGAAGAACGACCAGATTGACCTGAAATAGGTGAACGAACAGTCGAATAACCTAAGTCAATTTGCGCATTTTTAACAGCCGCATTTGATGCCGCAATATCTGCTTCAGCAAGTTTGATTTGTGCAAGCAAATCATCAAACTCTTGCTTAGAAACAGCATTGATGCCGACAAGTTGACGATAACGATTTGCTTTAACCTGCAAGGCATTTAAGTTTGCTTGCTGACGTACTAAAGCTGCTTTTGCACTGTCTAAGTTTGCACGATTGATGCTCGAGTCAATCTCATAAAGAGGTTGACCTTCACGAACAAAACTACCTTCAGTAAACAAACGTTTTAAAATTACGCCATTTGTTTGTGGGCGAACATCAGAGATTTGATACGCTGAAGTACGACCAGAAAGTTCAACACTTTGTTCTACGCTTTGTGGCTGAGCAACAATGACACCAACTTCAGTCGGCGGCATTTTTTGGGCAGCACCACCAGCTTGTTGTGCTGATTTAGGATCTTTGCTGCAGCCTACAAGTGCAATACTTGTTGCGAGAGCACAAGCAGTAAGGGCAGGAGCCCAAAGCTTTGCCGACATCATTATTCCACCTCGTTTAGATTCTTATCTAAAAATAATTTGTTCTGTCTTAACGTTTCTCGTGACAGTATGAGCCATAAAATTGCAGCCCATATGACACCTATACCCCATCCAGTGAGTACATCAGTTGGGAAATGTGCCCCTAGATAAATTCTAGAGCCCCCCATGCTTAGAAACCATAAAAAGCCCCCCAAGCTAATCCATTTAACTTGGCGATGCTTTTGAAATATAAACATAATCGAACAGCATACAATCGCTGCATAAATACTGTGAGCACTAGGAAATGAAGCACCATAGGTTTGCACCATTTGGTAGATTTCATCGGGTCTAGGACGATTGACCAGATATTTGAGTATCCAACCAATTGCCGCAGCACCGAGCAGTCCAATACTAATCATCAGCACATTTGCATATTGTTTTAGACGTATGAAATATAAATTACATAGCCCTGCAATCACGATCATTGACGGTAAGCCGCCCAGATAGGATAGGGTGAGTGCTAGACCATTTAAGACCTCTAAACGGTGTGAACTCATCCATACAACGCTTGAAAAATCAAACTGTTGTATCTGGTTAATGTTTAAACCAACACTCCCAATAAGTAAACCTATACAGCCAATAAGGAGCAATACGTAAGGCATAAGTTAACCTAGAGTATATAAATTGCGTACGTTAAGTTTATTTAATCAACCGAAGTGTACTAGCCAGTACACTTTTTTTCAAGTGAGTAAATTTAGGTAATTTATACTAATTTCTTTTTGTGAAATATTTAACAATTTGCACAAAAAATAACAAAAATCCTAGTGATTTAGTTTGCTTTGTGAGTTTGCCTCATCTTCAAGTTGTAAGGGTTGTTTTGGCGGCCAAAAGAAATCTAGCGGACGGGTAGAAAAATGGGTAAATATAAGTTTTGCCAATGGTTTCCATTGTGAAAAACGAACTTGTCTTGCTCTGAGTGCCACAATAATGGTGAGCGTGAAGCTGACAAATAAGTTGGTCAAACCAATACACAACACCCCAAGGAAAGACACTATGATGAGGCCAATATCAGGTGAACCATTGATGGTCATTAAGCCTTGAATAAAGTTGGCAGCAGCAAATGCAATATGGCGGATATCTAAAGGTAAACCTAAGATAAAACCAATGGTTCCCATACTTCCAAGCATGATCCCAAAGATAAAATTACCCGCTAAAGCGCCTAAGTTTCGCTCTATATAATCTGCAAATTTGTCCAGTCTGGCTTGTCCCATCATTTTTTTCAATTTTATGTGGGCTTTTAAGCGGGGACCGACTTTTCGATAGACTGACATATTGTCAAAATATCCAGCGATTAATCCTGATAAAAATAAACAAACACCGGCAATTGCTGCATGAGGAATTGCCAATGAAGTAAATGGATTTAGACTGGCGAGTAAGGTTGTGGCTTTAGCATGCGTCAAAAGTGGTTCATGCATTGACAGCTGCCATAGATAGGTAATTAATGCGGCAGTAGGAATCGCAATCGAAATATTTCCTAGAATTGCAATAAACTGGGTCCGAATAATATTAATAATCAGTCCGGCAAGTTCAGCAATTTGCGCTGTTTTTGAACCTTTTTGGTGCTGAACTGTTGATGCAAGTGCGGCCGCTGTCATAGCCGGTTGTTTGGTTGCTACAGTAAAGTGCAAAACATGGATCAGGATAAAACCCAATGAATAATTCATACTGTAGAGAAAAGCATGCAAAAAGGGTGCAAGGACTAAACGTGCAGTCAGTATTTTCAGGGTTGCCATGGTTGCAATAATCGCACCTGCACCTGCAGCTGCTTTATACATGCCAAAGAAACCTTTCTTATCGGTACTTACATAATGTTCGCCTGTCTTACTGGCATTTTCAGTGACTTGTAGTGCGATTAACTCACTGTTGGTTTTAAGTAAATCACGCACACTGGTTTCACTATAGTGTGCATTGACTAAGTCCGTGAGCAATTCACCGCAGAGCTGATAACGAATCTGATCATCTTCGACCAGAAGATTGAGTAAGAGTTCAATTCGATCAATACATTGTTCTAGTAGCGAGAGTAAATAAGTCAGGCTTAAGCTCACACCAATCCGTTTAATTGCTCGACGGATTTTCTGTACCACATCACGACATTGTTCAATCATGACCAATGCTTGGTCTGCATCGGGAGGAATGCCCACAGCAAACTCATCTTCATCGCGATGTTGCTTTTTATATGCTTCTATAAACTCAACAATTTCACGGTTTTGAACTAAAAATGGCGATTCATATTCTTGAAGCTCAGGGTAGGCATTGATAAATTCAGGATATAAGCCAATACCACTGATTCGATAGGAAAGCACCGTAATGGCTTTGACAATATCGCGTTTAATTCCCAATTTATCGTTTTTATAACGATGACCTTGATTGAGTAATCGGAACAATTGTTCCCATTTCTTTTCACTGATATTTTCCAGCCAATATTTATCACTACGCTGGTGAAACACTTTGCCAACCAAATCTTTGAGATCTGATTCGTCTGTTAATAAAGGTAGAAAATGTGCACCAATCCGTTGCCCAAGCTGATTCCAAAAGCCGTCTAAAGATAAAATCCCACTATCTGCATACAATCCTGCTTGTTTATAGTGATTGACCAGCTTGAGTAAATAACCTTGAAATGCAGAAGATGCATTGGGCGTAGTGAGCAGTGCTTGAATTAAAGCATCAAATTTATTTTGACTTTCTTCTAAATTGTGGCTGTCACTGGGTCTGATACGATTGATTAACTCAATTAATATATCAGGATTGGGAACAACTTTTATGCCATCGAGTTGTTCCTGCATAAGGAGGAAAAGATCATTAAATTGTATATGCATAAGCCTTGTTAAATTTTATTGAATTCGATGTAAGGCAAGTTGCGCTAAATTATACAATGCCTGGCGATACTCAGATTCAGGTAAATGATTCAAAGCTTGAATCGCAGCTTGAGTTTCTTCTGTGGCACGGCGACTACAATAATCTAAAGCACCTGAGCTCTGAACAATTTCAATCACACGATCTAAATCGCTTGTTCCACCAGTTGCGATACTTTTACGGATAATTTCGTGCTCTTCACCCTGAGTATTTGCTAAGGCAGAGATTAAAGGTAAAGTGGGTTTACCTTCCATTAAATCATCACCAATATTTTTACCTAATGTTTCAGCATCAGAGGTATAGTCTAAAATATCATCAATGATTTGAAAGGCATTGCCAAAATGACCTGCAAATAAACGTAATGGTTCACGATACTCAGGTTTCCCTGCAATGATGGCAGCACCTTCAGTTGCAAGTTCAAATAAACGAGAAGTTTTACCGTGAATAATATCTAAATAAGTTTGTTCAGTCGTTTCGGGTTGATGCTGTGCTTGAAGCTGTAACACTTCACCTTCGGCAATTTCACAAGTGCCAGTCGAAAAGTCTTTGAGCAAGATCATATTGTCGAGATCAACCAGAAGATCAAAAGCTCGAGAAATCAGAAAATCACCCACCAACACAGCAGTTTGGTTGTTCCAAGTTGCGTTTGCAGTTGGACGGCCACGACGTAAACCAGATTCATCTACAACATCATCATGTACCAATGTTGCGGTATGCAGCATTTCAATGATTGCTGCCAGTTTGCGATAAGGGTCCATCTGTAGATCTGTTGCACCACATGCTTTCGCTGCAAGTAGGCACATGATTGGACGCATGCGTTTACCGCCAGCTTCAACAACATGTTTACTGACGGCCATCACTAAAGCAACTTTTGAGGTAATCCCTTCATTAATAAACTTGTCCATTGCAGCAAAGTCGGTTGCAACTGGAGCGAGAATATCTTGCTTAAAGTCGATGGTCATCGGGTGGGAGCCTCATGCAAATGCGTTATAAGTTGCTAGTGTAACAATTAACATGTCTGAATGTTGCTTTTGCAAGCAGACATCGTGCCTGAATCTTAATGATTTGTTCTTTCTTTGTCCAAAGATGAATAAAGCATTGAACATTCAATCGATCATTCTTTTGAGCTACATAGTAGCGGATTTGTTTTAAAAATCTATTTCAATTTTAGCTGTATCTTAAAAAAAAATTCATATTATCAAAGGGGAAATCTTAAAAAAACCGTTTTATGTAGATTATTTTCTATACAATGATAATATTTGCTGGAAATGACTTGTTGTTTAATTCATTATCACTTAAAATCTTTGCCCTTGAATAACCCCCAGTGGCGTTCGTCTTAAGATCGATATATTCCTTTATCGGCACGACGACACGGGTAAGTTGGAGTACATTATGTACGCAGTAATCCAAAGCGGTGGTAAACAGCACCGTGTTGTTGAGGGTGAAACCCTTAAAGTAGAATTGTTGAAAGCTGAAACTGGCGCGACTATTACATTTGATGATGTATTAATGGTTGTGAATGGCGAAAGCATTCAAATCGGTGCTCCAGTTGTAGCTGGCGCAAAAGTAACTGCAGAAGTGGTTGGTCACGGTCGTCATGACAAAATTCGTATTGTTAAAATGCGTCGTCGTAAGCACTACCGTAAACAACAAGGTCACCGTCAATGGTTTACCGAGTTGAAAATTACTACGATCGCAGGTTAATCACTAGGAGTATATAGACATGGCAACTAAAAAAGCCGGTGGTTCGACCAAAAACGGTCGTGATTCGAATCCTAAAATGTTAGGTGTTAAAATGTACGGTGGTCAAGCTGTGACTGCTGGTAACATTATCGTTCGTCAACGTGGTACAGAATTCCACGCTGGTACAAATGTTGGTATGGGTCGTGACCATACTTTATTTGCTACTGCTGACGGCGTAATCAAATTTGAAGTGAAAGGTCAATTTGGCCGTCGCTATGTATCTGTTGAAGCGTAAGCTTTAATAGTGCAAAAAAGCCCGCTTTATTGCGGGTTTTTTTATCACTTTTTTTTATTATTAAAGAAAAACCCATCTTCATCATGATGAATAATTTTCAACATATTGCACCAATAACAATACAAAACTTCTTATTTTCTCAATTATTACTGACTCAATTTGGTTTAAGATAAGCAATCTAATAAATTACATTCTGTGCCAAATATTATTTGAATATTTTAATTGAGGTACAGACATAGAAAAGGTGAACATATGAATATGCTTCGTAAAACGATGGGTGCAGTGGCTATAAGTGCAGCGCTGTTTGCACCTGTAATGAGCACAACAGTTTTTGCAGCAACTGCTGCTTCGGAGCAACAAGCAACTGCCAATCTGGTTAAACAACTCAGTGGTGTAAAAAGCTTCACTGCAAATTTTGAGCAAACCACAAAAGCGACTCAAACAGGTAAAGTTGCACAGAAAAAGGGTTTGGCCGCTCAGCATATGAATCAAACCTTTAAAGGTACAATGAAGGTTGAACGTCCTGGTAAATTCTATTGGGAAACCACTACACCCGCAAAACAGACTATTGTGACCGCAGGTCGTACAGTGTGGATTTACGATCCTGACTTACAGCAGGCTGTACGCCAAAGTTTAGATGAGCAGGTTGCCAATACACCAGCATTACTCCTCAGTGGTAATACAGAACAAATTCAAAAGGCTTATCGTATTACTCAGCCAAATGCAGGTAAAACTTACTATACCTTGTATCCAAAACAAAAAGATGGTGCTTTCCAAAGTTTGACGATCAGTTTTGGGGCGAAAAATGCACCGACTTTAATGATCTTGCAAGATTCTTTAGGTCAAACAACCACTGTGCGTTTTAACAATGTACAGGTCAATGCCGCTATCCCTGCGTCTACCTTTAATTTTGTGCCGCCTAAAGGCACAGACATTATTGATCAATAAACGACTTTGATTGAATAGAAGAGCAACCGTAAGGTTGCTTTTTTATGCCGATTAAACAGAACACAGCAATAGACTCAGTCATGTTGATCAGGCGAAGGATGGATGTCTTTCAAGGAATACGGTAGCTTTCAATACAAGAGTATTCTATGCTCAAACAAGGGCTTGAATATAAAAACTGAGATGCTGTATGTATCGCAAAACACAATTGAAACTCAAACATTACCCAAAGATGACTGCGCAAAAGTCATTTTTGAATGTTTTGAGACAAAAGTTAATCAGCATGATTGGGCGATTTTTAAGACGGCATCGTCGTGATAAAGAAGTCAATCTTTATCACAAAAAGCTTTACCAGCCAGTTGAAGAAATTATCACAACCACCTTAAAAATATCAGGAATTATCCCACCACATTTAAATGGTTTATTGTTAAGAATTGGCTCAAATCCGATTGGAGTAGAAAAGCCTACATTATTTGAGTGGTATCTTGGTCATGGAATGATTCACGCGCTTAAATTACAAGCGGGTAAAGCAATCTGCTTTAAAAGCAGTATGCTGGCCACAGATACGGTGCAGCAATATAAACAACAACCAGCAATAGGCGGCTTTCGCCGTGGTGCACATGATGTTGTAAATACCAATATTTTTAAGCATGCGGGAAAGCTTTGGGCGGTGATTGAAGCTGGCGCGTTTCCGATCTGCCTAGATGATGAGTTAAATGCAGAACGTTATCAGTTGTTTAATAGTGATGCTGATTTACCGTTTACCGCACATCCTCGTAAAGATATTAAAACAGGGCATTTACATGCGATTAGTTATGATGCCTTAGATCGTAAAAATGCCTATTACCAAGTGATTGATCAACATGGCGATTTAATTCATGTAACGCAAATTTTATTACAACATGGTCCCATGATTCATGATTGTCTCATTACACAACAAGAAGTTTTGGTTTTTGATTTTCCACTTACTTTTTCAATGACTCGATTATTGCGTGGCGCAAGTGTTCCCTATCAATGGAATAAACAACATCCAGCACGCATTGGGATATTGCCTAAATATGCAAATGCTGAACAGATTCAGTGGATTGAGCTTGAACCATGTTTTGTTTTTCATGCAGCAAATGCTTTTCGTGATCATGAAAATAGAATTATTTTAGATGTTTTGGTACATCAGGATGATTTTGAACATTCCCAACACGCAGCTTATGAATTGCAACATGCACAGCTAGAACGTTGGCGTATTGATTTAAGCTCACAAACGCTACATAGAGCTGTACTCGACTCTCGGATTCAAGAGTTTCCGAAAATTGATGCGCGTTTTACTGGGGTCCCATATCGCTATTTATATACTTTGGGTTTTGCTGAAACTGCATTGTTCAATTGTTTATATATTCATGATTTAGAAATGCAAACATCTGTGAGTTATGATTTTGGTATACAGTGGGCAATTGGTGAAGTCACTTTTGTGGCTGAGCATGAACACAGTGCAGAAGGGCATGGTTATTTGATGGCCTATTTGCATCATGTGGAGGGAGCAGCAGCCAAAGCTGTTATTTTAAAAGTAAATGGATTGGAAATTCAGCCACAAGCTGAAATTGATTTAGGCATACATATACCACTGGGGTTTCATTGTAATTGGGTTGAGACCCATACAAATGTAGATTTCAATCAAAATGACAAAGTTGGCGCTAATTTGAATAAAAGAGTTAGCACATCGGGATAAACAACAAAATTTCAATAATTAACAATTATGAATATTAATTTAAAGGTTCTGGTTTTATGATAGGGCTATTACTAAATATGCTTTAAAGATATAGAAATGAAAGTAAATTTTAAAAGTGGTCTGATTTTTTTATCTCTTTTATCCAGTATGCTCATGTTTAGCGCATGCCAAGAAAAGCCAGCACCTCAAGCAGAACAAGCTGCAAGTACGACTCAACACGCGCAAATACCGCTGATTCAAGCCAAGGTTGAACGCGTCAATGTGGTAAAAAAACAGTTTTGTGATGAAGATGGTTGTACGCAATATGATTTGCAAACTGTTAAAAGTAATGTGCCTTGGCTAGATGAGTATTTTCTAAATCGTATTAAAAAAGATGTACCTGGCGCATTTGAGAAAGATCAAAATCATGCCCAAACTGAAAGTGAAGCACAATCTTCACCTAAAGGTTTAAATCAAAATTCAATTTATGTTCGTTTTATTTCACAACAAAATAATTTAGCCACTTTTGTGATCCAGACTTATACCTATGCAGCAGGTGCAGCTCATGGGATGTATCACAATGAATATGTGACATTCGATTTAAGCACGCAAAAGCGCTTAGCCTTGACCGATATTCTTAAACCAAACGTGGAAGCAAAAGTTGCTGAACAGCTTTATGATGCCAATGCGAATTGGTTGATTCAAAAAGATATTACGCGTGATAAATTGCAGTTAAGTGATAACTACTATTATGGTGTAAATGGTCTGGTTTTTGTTTATCCATTATATGAACTTACGTCTTATGCAGAAGGTATGCCTGAGTTAAAGCTGCCGTATCAAGTGGCAAAAGATTTGATTAAAGCTGAGTATTTACCAAGTCTACCTCAAGTCGAAGCGACTGTAGAAAAACCTGTTACACCTTAATTGTCTTCAAATCATACAATTCATGTATGTCTAATGCTCTGTCACTGTATTTTTTACAGTGAAGAGCTTACACTATAGTCAGTTTTTTTCTTACCCTTTAGATTGACTATGATCGACCCGAAATTAATCAGAAATAATATCGAGGCTGTAAACTTAGCCTTAGCCAAACGTGGTGTACAACTCAACGTTGAAGAATGGGCATCACTAGAAGCTCGCCGTAAAGAAATTCAGTCTAGAACTGAAAACTTACAGGCAGAGCGTAATTCGGGTGCGAAACAAGTTGGTCAAATCAAAAAATCTGGTGGCGATGCTTCAGAAATCATGGCACGTATGGGTGCGATTGGTGATGAAATTAAAGCTGCTGAAGTTGAATTGAATGAACTTCAAGCTGAATTAGAAGCAAAACTACTCTCGATCCCAAACATGCCACATGAGTCTGTGCCAGAAGGGAAAGATGAAAGTGATAATGTTGAAGTATTAAAATGGGGCACACCGCGCCAATTTGATTTCGAAATCAAAGACCATACTGACCTTGGCGAAATGATGGGTGGGTTGGAGTTTGAAACGGCAACCAAGTTAACGGGTACACGTTTCAGTGTATTGAAAGGTCCATTGGCGCGTTTACAACGTGCATTGACCCAATTTATGCTGGATACCCATACCTTGAAAAATGGTTATACCGAAGCTTATGTACCTTATCTTGTCAATGCAGACTCATTGCGTGGTACAGGTCAACTGCCTAAATTTGAAGAAGATTTGTTTAAATTACAAGGCGAAAAAGAATACTATTTGATTCCAACTGCAGAAGTTCCAGTGACGAACTTTGTCCGTAATGAAATCATCGATGCTGACCGTTTACCGTTGAAATATGCTGCGCATACGCCATGTTTCCGTAGTGAGGCAGGTTCTTATGGTCGCGACACTCGTGGTTTAATCCGTCAACACCAATTCGACAAAGTTGAAATGGTTCAAATCGTAAAGCCTGAAGATTCAATGGACGCTTTGGAAGCATTGACAGGTCATGCGGAAGGGATCTTACAAGCTTTGGGTTTACCATATCGTAAAATCGTTTTATGTGGTGGCGATATGGGCTTTGGTGCGTGTAAAACTTATGATTTAGAAGTTTGGGTACCAAGCCAAGATACATATCGTGAGATTTCTTCTTGTTCAAATATGGGCGATTTCCAAGCACGCCGTATGATGGCGCGTTATCGTGCAGACCAAAAGAAAACTGAGCTGGTACATACCTTAAATGGTTCTGGTTTGGCTGTCGGTCGTACTTTATTGGCTGTGATGGAGAATTATCAGCGTGCCGATGGCTCTATTGAAGTGCCAGAAGTGTTACGCCCGTACATGGCTGGTGCAACATTTATCGACTAAATGTCGAAAACTCGATATTTGGTTCAGTTTTGTGCATAAATATTGCTTAGTACAATCAGATTTGAACTTTTGAGGAACACTGTGGAAATTTTCCCAATTTCATTAAAACTACAAGGGCAACCTTGTCTGATTGTGGGTGGTGGGCATATTGCTTATCGCAAAGCAGTATTACTTGCAAAAGCAGGTGCAGTGATTCATGTGGTTGCACCAGATATAGAGCAAAACCTTTTAGATATTGTCCATTCAACTCATGGGCAATATCATGCCGATAAATTTGATCCTCAAATGAGCTTAAGTAGCTATCGTTTGGTGATTGCTGCAACCAATGATAAAGCTGTCAATCAAGCTGTTTTTGAAGCTTGTGAAGATTTAAATGTGTTGGTCAACAGTGTTGATGATCCTCCACATTGTCGCTTTATGGTGCCGGCGATCATTGATCGTTCACCAATGGTGGTTTCAATTGCCACCAATGGTGCTTCTCCTGTTTTATCTCGCCAGATTCGTACCCAGCTTGAAGCGTCTATTCCACATGGAATGGGTAAACTTGCTGATTTTTCTGGGAAATGGCGTAAAGCAGTTAAAGAACAGATTGCTAATCCTGATGAACGTCGAATCTTTTGGGAAGATTTATATGCCAGCCCTTTAAAAGAGCAGGTGTTTAATGACAATCTCATAGAGGCGGATCGTCTAATTGAACAAGCTTTAACAAAATGGCAAAAACCAAAAGGTGAAGTTTATTTGGTGGGTGCAGGGCCAGGTGATCCTGAGCTATTAACCTTAAAAGCACTTAGATTGATGCAGCAAGCGGATGTGGTGATTTATGATCGCTTAGTGTCCCCCGCGATTTTAGAATTGTGTCGTCGTGATGCTGAAAAAATCTATGTGGGTAAAGCACGTTCAAATCATTCTGTGCCACAAGATGGGATTAATGCATTACTGGTCAAATATGCCACTGAAGGCAAACGTGTCTGCCGTCTAAAAGGTGGTGATCCATTTATTTTTGGTCGCGGTGGTGAAGAAATTCAAGAGCTTTTTGCAGCCAATATTACGTTCCAAGTTGTTCCGGGCATTACCGCCGCATCAGGGTGTTCAGCTTATGCTGGGATTCCGCTTACACATCGTGATTATGCACAAAGCGTTCGTTTTTTGACGGGACATTTAAAAGAAGGTTCACCTGAGTTACCTTGGAATGAGTTGGTTTATGAAAATCAGACATTGGTTTTATATATGGGCTTGGTGGGACTAGAAAAAATTTGTGAAAACCTAATATCACATGGTCAACGTCCAAATATGCCAGTGGCTTTGATCTCCAAAGGGACAACCCCGGATCAAAAGGTGGTGGTTGGAACTTTGGCAGATATTGCATCAAAAGTTGAAGAAAACCATATTCAAGCACCTACTTTGACCATTATTGGTGAAGTAGTGAGTTTACGCGAACAGTTACAGTGGCAATAATATCTGCCTAAATTTTTCTTTAAAAACAGACATGGTCTTTTTTGAAGGACTTAGGTTGTATTCTGATAAGTAGAGATCTCCCGTGATTCATGTTGTTTTATACGAGCCTGAAATTCCTGCAAATACAGGGAATATCATTCGTTTATGTGCCAATACAGGTGCACAATTACATTTAGTCAAGCCTTTAGGTTTTGAACTGGATGATAAGAAGTTGCGTCGTGCAGGATTGGATTATCATGAATGGGCACATATGAAAGTTTGGGAAAACTTTGCTGAGTGTTTGGCTCATTTAAAAGGTCAGGGAATTGATCTTGATGCGATTTATCCTTTAACCACCAAAGGTACTGAAACACCACATACCTCAGATTTAAACAGACCTGTGGCTTTATTGATGGGGCCAGAAACACGTGGTTTACCAGAAGATGTCCGTATGATGTTCCCTCAGGCGCATTGGATTCGTTTACCTATGGCACCGAATTCACGTAGTCTGAATTTATCGAATGCCACCGCAGTGATTCTATATGAAGCATGGCGTCAGCAAGGGTTTAAAGAATTAAAATAAAAATCACAACCCATCGTATAGATGGGTTTTTATTCATATTCATTTATGATTGCCTTTTTGGGCGGATCAATGAAATTTGACTTGAATAAACGATTTCATCCGATTGGGATTTGCCTTTGAAATCCCTAATCCGAATATTTATTTTAATTTTTTGTCCTTTCTTCGCTGTGTAGTGAATGTCTGAGATGATCTTATCTTCTAACACCGTTCCTAAATAGTGTTGACAGCCTGTATCAGCTCGATGAGAAACCTGTGCTTTTTTTACAAGGCCTTTAAAAGAGATAAGATGGATATGACCCTTGTGTGAGAGTCCATCACTTCTAGCAACAGCTAAGGTCTCTATAGTCATATTCTCTAAAAGCTTCACCACCAAATCACAAGAGTTTTCATAAGAAGCAAACGCTTGATGGCTGTATAGGGTTAGGATAAAGAGGAATGGTATTTTCATTATTTTTTCCCATTTAACATGTTTTATTTATAAGATGTTATGTGTATTGCATCAGGTAAAATTTTTAGTTGAGTGTACATTGTATTTATAGCATTGGAATTGATGATTCATGCAAAGGTAATGACTCTTTGCTGCTTAAATTGTATCAAAGTGTCTTTGTGCAAAGGATCACAGCATGTATTGGATTGATTTCATAGTAGACTGATTAATTATTTATCTGGTCCTAAATAGGTCACCGTTTCAGATTTTGGTATACCTTTATAATCTGTGATTAAGATATTCAGTTTAATTTTTTGTCCTTTTTTAAATTCAGAGCGATTTGGGAAATCTCTTAAATTTTCTTCTAAGACTTTGCCGATATAGTGTTGACAACCACTATCTGCTCGGCCAGCGGCTTGCGCTTTTTTTACAACACCTTTTATGTTGAGTGTTGTTTCCTCAATTTCACCTAAGCCATCTTTATTGATATATAGCGTACGTGTAGACGTGTTTTCTAAAAGTTTAACCTCTAAATCACAAGAGTTTTCATAGGACGCAAACGCACTATGGCTGGATATTGTCAGCAGAAAGAGCAGTGTAATTTTCATTATTTTTTTCCCTTTGCTATGTTTTATTAAAATGATGCTGAGTTTATATCATGCTTACAACATCGCAAGCTGAGTATAAGTCATATTTAGAGTGTTGAGGTTTAGGCTTCCTGCAACAGTGCTGGCTCATTTTTTGCTTGAATTGCATCAAATTGTTTTTGAGCACGAATGATATGTTGCACATTGCCTTCAGCCCAGAGCTTAAATGATAAAGCGGTTTGTGCAAACTCAAAGCCTAGAGAGGTTAATGCATATTCAACACGAATCACATTGTTTTCATGAATTGTACGGGTGATAAATCCATCTCTTTCCAGAATTTTTAATTTCTGAGAAAGCACTTTAGGTGAGATCCCTGTTAAGTTTTTTTTCAGTTCATTGAAGTGCTGAGAATCTTGATGAAGTCGATAAATAATCATCAAAACCCACTTATCTGCAAATTTTTCAAAAAAAGATCGTGCCGGGCAATTTGGATGAAAAATATTAAAATTGAATGTATTAGTCATCAATCTATACCTCAATTTGGAAAGTTATAACCAAGAAATGACCAGTTACCATGTAGTAACTAATTGATACTAGATTTCAAAAGTATATCATAAATTAATCAGGTCAATACAACTTCTGCTGATTGATAGCGTTGATCGACCGTTTTATATTTATGAGCGTGGTTTTAATGAAAATAACAGATGCGGTCGTTTTTATTACGGGTGCAAATCGTGGTCTAGGTTTAGCGCTTGCCCAGCAAGCGATACAACGTGGCGCCAAGAAAGTTTATGCAGGAATGCGTAATCTTCAAGATTTTAATCAACAGGGTATTATTCCGATTGTTGTAGATGTTACAGATCCCGTATCTATTCAAAAAGCTGTTGCAGAATGTGGTGATGTCAATCTATTAATCAACAATGCAGGTATTGCACGCTTAAATGAAAGTCCTGTAGACGCAAATATTGCAGCAGTGACACGGACGGTTTTAGACACCAATCTTTATGGTGTGATCAATACGACTCAGCAATTCTCTCCAATTTTAGCAAGCCATGCGGAAAGTTATATCGTCAATATTTTATCGGATGTGTCTTGGGAACCCAGTACGATGCTAGCCAGTTATGCGATTTCTAAAGCGGCAGCATGGTCATTTACCAATTCAACTCGGCAATCGTTAGCTAAAGCCAATGTTCATGTGATGGGGGTACATGTCGGTTTTATCGACACAGATTTAACCCAGTCACTCGATATTGCCAAAATTTCACCACATACAGTGGCGCAACACGTATTTGATGGAATTCAACAAAATGCCTTTGAAGTGTTGGTTGGGGAATCTACCCAACAACTCAAACAAGGTCTAACTGCAACCCCTCCAAGTTATATCAAACATTAATATACCTATCATCTAGATCAGAGGACTTATCATGTCAAAAATCGCTGTTGTTTATCATTCAGGTTATGGCCATACCAAAGTCATTGCAGAAACTTTTGCTAATGAAATTCAGGCAACGCTCATCGAAGTGGATCAAGAGGGCAATATTCAAGATCAGGATTGGGACACTTTAGATGCCGCAGATGCAATCGTATTTGGTGCGCCAACTTACATGGGCGGTGTACCTTGGCAATTTAAAAAATTTGCAGATGCATCTTCTAAGCGTTGGTTTACTCGTGCATGGGCAGACAAGGTTTTCGGTGGTTTTACCAACAGTGCAAGTTTAAATGGTGATAAGCAAGTCACATTAATTTCTTTACATACCTTGGCTTCACAACATGGTGGTATTTGGGTCAGTCTTGGTTTGGCACCATCAAACACCAAAAGCGCTACACGTCAGGATGTGAACAGCTTAGGTGGTTCTGTCGGCTTATTGGTTCAATCACCTGCTGATGCCAGTACAGATGAGATTCCAAGCGGTGATTTAGAGACTGCAAAACAATATGCAAAACGAATCAAAGCGATTACGGAAAAATTTATTGCAGCATAATTACACCTGATATGACTAAAATAAGAAAGGCGCATAAAGCGCCTTTCTTATTTGATTACATATGCAATAATCAATTATTCATGTTCATTATGTTGTGGCGCAGGGTAGCGGAAACCACGAGTTTTATAGGCTAAATAGGCAACACCTAATACAGCCCATGCAAGCCCGAGTTTTAATGCCATTTCATCAATTTCTAACCACATCAAGAACACGCTGGCAAAACCAAGAGATGGAATCACCACATAATTGATGATTTCTTTCAGTGATTTTGTTCTGCCATCGCGTAAGGCGTAACGTGAAATCACGGAGAAATTCACAAAACTAAAGGCAGTTAAAGCACCAAAGCTAATTAAGTTGACAATATGTTCAAGGTCAAGAAAACCTGCTGATAACGCAACAACACCGACAATCAAAATATTATAAGTCGGGGTATGTAATTTTGGACTAATATGACCAAAAATCTTTTTGTTAATGACGCCATCACGACCCATTACATACATCAAACGGGATACCCCAGCGTGTGCAGAAATACCAGAAGCCAGTACAGCAATGACCGCAAAATACAATACTAACTTTTTAAATGCGATGCCTGTAATTGCCGTTAGAATGGTTGCATTGCCAAGTGCTTCAAGCATCACAGGTTGAGATTCATCCAGCGGATTAAAGTAAAGATTGGCATTACTTGGGAAAAATAGCTGAATAAAATAGGTACTAAAAATAAAGATAATACCCGCGATCAACGCTGTAGAGAAAATTGCTTTTGGTAAGGTTTTTTCAGCATCTTTGGTTTCTTCTGCAAGGGATGATAACGCATCAAACCCTGTGAAAGAGAAACAAAGAATCGTTGCACCACCGATTAACGCACCAATTGCAGTCATTTCACTCCAGAATGGAGCAAGTGACCATAATTCAGCTTTATCTGGGTTTAAGGTGCCATCTGCGTAAATACCCTGAGTTAACAGTAAGTAAACTTCATAAACAAAGTAGAAGATGATCGCAAGTTGCACCACTACAATGGTACTGTTAAATCGAGCAACAAAACGTGAACCAAACAAGTTGATCACAGTCATAATTGCCGTCAGTGCAATGACCCAGATCCAGTTATTCACATCTGGGAATAAGGCTCTTAAGTAAATATCAGCCAAAATGATGTTGACGAGTGGAGATAATAAATAATCTAACCAAGAAGACCAGCCAACCATAAAGCCGACATTCGGGTGAATCGATTTTTGCGCATAGGTATAAGCAGACCCTGACGAAGGGTAGCGCTTGATCATATGACCATAACTGATAGAGGTCAGGAGAATGGCAACAAGCGCAAAAATATAAGAAGTTGGAACATGTCCATGGCTTCCGTCGGACACTAAACCAAAGGTATCAAATAAGGTAAGTGGCTGAATATACGCTAGACCAATAATGATAATATGCCACAGCACAAGATTTTTTTTCAGTTTTGCTGTGGATTGAGTCCCAGAGATATCTGTCAACGGCGTTATCCTCTTAATCGTTGATCAAGGATCAGTCATATTTATAAGGATCGTTTGAGACGAACGATCCCCCCTAAGAATAAAACAAAAGTGCGCCAATCTACTCTAAAAGGTCACATTTGTCAGTAACTTTGTTGGCTTTTTTAGCAGAAAACGTGCCATCTTGATCAAAAAATAAGTGACTGCCCATTCTGCAAGATAAAAGCCCGATGTTTAGATAAACATCAGGCTATTTACTATCGGGGGCTGTCAACATTTCATCTGTAGACTACATCACTGCAAACATAGACTTAGTGCCAATAGCTCCCTCTATATTGTCGCAATTTTAGACAATTACCAAGCTTTTTCTAAGATTGACTTTAAATCTTTAAAGGTTGCTTCTTTCGGATTGAAAATAATTGAGCCGTCATTAAGTGCTTTTTCGGCAACTTCATCCAGCTGTGCTTGAGTAACTTTACCTGTTTCACTCAAGGTACGTGGAAGCTTAGTCAAATGATAGACACGATCACGCATGGTATTTAACGTCTCTATGGCCTTATCTGCACGCTGGTTTGCAGGGGTCTGTGCGTAAATATCAGCACCAGCAAGTGGCAATAATAGATCGGCAATCTTGTCACCATTCACTTCCTTGTTGTATTCCAAAACATAAGGAAGAAAGAGATTCATACATAAGCCATGAGGCAAATGCGCTACTGCACCTAAAGCATGACCAAGAGAATGTACAATACCAACCATCGAGTTAGAAAATGCAATACCAGCCATTGTTGAGGCTTGAGCAAGTTCTAAGCGACCTGTTGCATCACTAGGATGGTCCAGTACATCAAATAAACTTGTACTGATCTTTTTGATGGCAGCAGTTGCATACGCATCGGAAATTGGATTTGCTGCGATACAGGTATAGGCTTCTACAGCATGTGTCATGGCATCCATCGCTGTCATTGCTGTCAGATGTGGTGGCAATGTTTGGGTCATACGCGGATCGAGAATCGCCGCATGTGGCATTAGGTAATTTGAGGCAAATGCCATTTTCACATTTTTTTGATTGTCTGATACGACCGCAGCCAAGGTCACTTCTGAGCCTGTACCAGACGTGGTAGGAATCACAAAAAATGGTTTAAGTGGGCGAGGGAGGTTGTGTGCACCTGAATACTTAAGTAAATCATCGCCACCCTCAGAGACTAAAATATTGGCTGTTTTAGAGGTATCAATAACCGAGCCACCACCCACAGCAATAATCGCATCACAGTTATTTTCACGATACGCTTGTGCTGCAGCACGAACTGTTTCAAGGCTTGAATCAGGTGGAACATCATCGAAAATAATGCCAATTTCAATATCAGTAGATTCAAATGCAGCTTCAATAGGTGCTAAAAGGTGATTGGCACGCACACCTTTATCGGTGATGATCATTGGGCGTTTAGCGCCTAATGATGCAAGTTCGAAAGGAATATGTTCGAGTGCAGCATGACCAGCGATCACTTTTACAGGACAGAAAAATTCGTAATATGGTTTAGCCATGTGTTAAGCACTCCCTTTTAAATATGATTGGGCAACTTTAAGATAGATATTTGCAGCGCCCGCTAATTTTTCTTTTAAGCTTAATTCTGATGGATATTCTTTTACCGCGAGTTCAGCAACCAGTTTAGGTAAAATTAATGCTTCCATTTTATTCAGACAACGCACTAAACGGATGGCGTGTGCCACATCTCCATCTGCGATCATACGGTCATTTGCAAAAGCTTGAGCTGTACTTTCCTGAAATGAAAAGACTAAAAAAGCATGATGAACATGTTTGAAAATAATCGATAGATCAGGTTTAGCGTCTAAAGATTTAACCAATTCAAGTTGCTTGTTTTGATTGACTCTGGCAATAAATGAAGCGCCGTTTGGAAAAACTTTCATTGATAATGTAAAACCAACAGGGAGTACAGATACTTCATGTTTAATTTCATCATCAACTTGACTCGCCATGACCAAACCTCTGCCAATCACATCCATCATGAGTTTGACATAGGCTTGTTCTAAAGCGGGTTTGATAGATTTACTTGAAATCACTCGTTAGTCCCTTATATAAAATTGTACTTTTGTTTTAGAGTAATTACTCTAATTTGTTTTCAGATAAAAATAAAGCGATTTATTTGTGAATGACTTCATGGTCATTTGATTTTTTGTCGATGACTTCAATATCATTAAAGTAACCACTCTGTTGAAAATACTCAATCACATCTTTTGATAGTTGCTCGTAATCAGGGTGGTTTTTAATCAAATCGCTGACACGGACCATTTCTAAACCTGCATAACCACATGGGTTAATGGTATGGAAGCCATCTAAGTTACAATCAATATTTAATGCTAACCCGTGATAACTACGTCCTCTGCGGATTTTAAAGCCCAGTGAACCAATTTTACGTTCGTTGACATAAACACCTGGTGCATCAGCTTTGGCATAGGCATCGACATCATATTTCTTGAGCAGATTGATCATTAAGTTCTCTGCATAAGTGACCAATGTACGCACATTCCATTTCAAGCGATTTAAATCAAACATGAAATAAATCACCATTTGACCAGGACCATGCCAGGTAACTTGTCCACCACGATCTGATTGAACAACAGGGATATCACTGTGCATTAAAATATGTTCAGGTTTGCCGGCTTGCCCCTGAGTTAGTACGTCAGGATGTTGCAAGATCCAAAGTTGATCTGGAGAATTTTCATCACGTTGTTCAGTAAAAGATTTCATTTCCTGAAAACGCTCGGCATAAGGCGTTAAGTCTTGATATTGACGAATAATCAGATGTGGTTTTAGAACAGCATCGTTCACAGACAAGTGCCCTTAAAATATAGAAATCGCTTTAATTATAAAGAAATTTAGTTTGGAAAAGTGAAAGCAATTGCTGATCATTTGCAAATAAGCCAGCAGGGCATATTCCCCCGATAAAATCAGGGTGCAAAAAAACACGCCATTGTGGCGTGTTTTTAATTCATTTCAGCATTACAAGGCAGTACGAATATGTTCGCAAGCAGCAAGGTCAGCATACAAGGCATGCACTTGCTCAAGCTCTTCAAAACGTAATTGAGCCGTAATCGAATGATATTTACCAGTACGTGATGGTTGTACAACAAGTGTCGCTTCATTAAATTCAGGGAAATGTTTTACCAAAATTTCAACTACAGCACCACGTAATTCTTCACCCGCATTACCAATCAATTTAATTGGGTAATCCATTGGAAAAACCCAAAGATCTTCTTGTAATTCGCGAGATGGAGTGCGGTCTAACATTTTTTCACCTCTAATTTATCAACAATGCCTGCATAAGTGCAGGCATTGTGTTTCTCTTAAATACTTAATGGGGTTACTCGATTGATTTTCAAGTCCCGAAAGTATTCATAGATTGATCAAATTCAACTTAGTCATTTTCAAGGAACGAACGTAAATGTTCTGAACGAGAAGGATGACGAAGTTTACGTAAAGCTTTGGCTTCAATCTGACGAATACGTTCACGTGTTACATCAAACTGTTTACCTACTTCTTCCAAAGTGTGGTCAGTCGGCATGTCGATACCAAAACGCATTTTTAAGACTTTCGCTTCACGTTCAGTTAAGTTTTCAAGTACTTCACGTGTTGCTTCTTTTAAGCCTTCTGAAGTCGCAGCATCTACTGGAGAAGTGATGTTGCTATCTTCAATGAAATCACCAAGATGAGAATCTTCATCATCACCGATTGGCGTTTCCATAGAAATTGGCTCTTTAGCAATCTTAAGCACCTTACGCACTTTAACTTCGTCCATTTCTAGACGTTCACCTAATTCTTCAGGAGTCGGTTCACGACCCATTTCTTGAAGTAATTGGCGAGATACACGGTTGATCTTGTTAATCGTTTCGATCATATGTACAGGGATACGAATCGTACGTGCTTGGTCCGCGATTGAACGCGTAATCGCCTGACGAATCCACCATGTTGCATAGGTCGAGAACTTATAACCACGACGGTATTCAAACTTGTCTACCGCTTTCATCAAACCAATGTTACCTTCTTGAATCAAATCCAAGAATTGTAAACCACGGTTTGTGTATTTTTTCGCAATTGAAATTACCAAACGTAAGTTGGCTTCAACCATTTCTTTCTTGGCACGACGAGCTTTGGCTTCACCAATCGCCATACGTTTAGAAATGTCTTTAATTTCTTTAACGTTTAGATCAAGGTCTTTTTCAATATCAGCAATCTTTTGTTGGAATGCCAATACATCTGGACGAACTTTTTCTAAATAGCCTTTTAATTCAGCAGGTGCTTTTGCAATTTGTTCATCTAACCAAGCAGGATTTGATTCCTGACCTGGGAACGATGTACGGAACTGTGTACGATCCATACGACCACGACGAACTGCATAACGCATCACTTCACGTTCAGAGGTACGAATTTGTTCGTGCGTACCACGAATCATTTCTGAAATGATGTCAAATAAACGCGGTGTAAATTTAAACATCATAAACACAGTAGCCAGTGCTTCCATTGCCTCAGTACCTTGAGTACTGTTACGGCCGTGTTGCGCAATTGCGACTTTTGCACTGTTCCAAACGGCTTCTAGCTCTTCAAAACGCGCTTTTGCGATTTCAGGATCTGGACCAGATTCACCTTCAGAATCGTCATCACTTTCAGACTCTTCCTCTTCGTCTTCATCATCCAACTTCACTTCTTTAGTTGGTTTTGCAGAAGTATCTTCTTCTTCAACGATAACTTCAGCTTCGTCTTCTAAAACTTCTGGAATCACTTCGTCAGATTCAGGATCTAAATAGCCTGATAAAATATCGGCAAGGCGACGTTCGCCAGTTTCATAATCTTTATATTCTTGTAAAACAACTTCTACAGCATTTGGCCAGTATGCAATTGAATGTAGAACGTCACGAATACCTTCTTCAATACGTTTGGCAATACTAATTTCGCCTTCACGTGTTAAAAGTTCAACGGTACCCATTTCACGCATATACATACGTACTGGGTCAGTGGTACGACCTGGCTCATTTTCTACAGAGGCAAGTACTGCAGCAGCTTCTTCTTCTGCAACTTCATCGCCAGCTTCACTATTCCCTTCGAACATTGCATCGTCAGTTTCAGGTGCACGTTCATGAACTGGAATACCAACGTCTTGAAGCATTTGGATAATGTCTTCAATCTGTTCGCTTTCGGTGATCGAGTCTGGGAGATGATCGTTAACCTCAGCGTAGGTTAAGTAACCTTGTTCTTTGCCTCGGCTAATAAGAGCCGCTACTTGGGAAGTAGGGGAATGCATTTCGCTCATCTTTACTCTCTTCTCGTTGAATCTGTGGCAATGAAAAACCGTGCGTAATTGCACAATCTGTTAAAATATATCTTTGAATAGCTCGCATATTCCATCGGAAGAAATCAGCATAAAACTGTCCGATAAAATATTCAGAATTTAAATTCAATCAAATAGGTGGGGGTGAAATTGTTATTTTCAAGATCATCCCGTGCGATTTCTATTCAGAAAATGTCATAAAATAGTAAGACGCAGGGTGGATTATATCATTACATAAAATAGGGCTCGAAAAAAGCCCAAATTCGCATTTAAATGTAAAAAAAACGGAAAAAACTTGACAAGTTTTCTGAAGACAGATAAATAGCGCCTAGACCCATTCACTTTTTTTCATTATGAGGTAGTTTTAGTGTCTTCTACAGATTTTGAACTAGATGATAACTACGGTGATGATGATGTTAGTTTCGATGAGTCATCAAGCAAAATTAGCGCCAAAGAATCTTTAGAAAAGCGACGTTTGATCGATGATTTACTTGCTCAACGTCGTTTAGAAAAAGATTTAAAAGATTTTGATTATGACATTGATGATGACGATGATTTTGATGACGAAGATTAAAAATTCATTGGGCATGGCGTGGGAAAATGCTATGCTTAAATCTGATACAAATTTACTGGAAACAAAATGAGTGCTTTAGATTTAGACCTACTGAGTGATTATCTAGATGGTGACCAAAATGAATTTGGTCTAGATTTCGCAGCGACTCATGGTTTCTTATGCGCAATTGCGGTTGGTCCTACTTTTGATAAATGGCTTGATGAGCTATTTGATAATAATCAAAAGAAAGTTCCAGCAGAAATCATTGTACAAATCAAAGCATGGCTTGAAGCGATTCGTCAAAACTTAGCCAATGAAGAAGGAATTACATTTCCTTTTGAAATTGAAGAAGCTGATGTTGAATCAAGCTTAGGCGACTGGAGTGTTGGCTTTGTCGATGCAATGTTCCTGAATGAAGAAGCTTGGTTTGCACCAGAATATGAAGATCAAGTTGTTGATCTCACACTACCAATGATGGTGTTCAGTGGTATTGATGATGAAGATCCTCAAATGGAATCTTTCCGCCGCAACGGTCAGTTAATGGACGAGATTGCTGAAGAAATTCCTGAAAATCTAAATGAAATTTATTTGATGTACCACACACCAAATTAATTTGCGCGTATAAAAAAAGCATGCTCACTGAAAAGTGGCATGCTTTTTTTTGTTGGTGATTTACGCCAATAGTTAAAACCGTGCAAATAATAGGCTACAACCTAAAATAAACAGTAAAAGGCCAATCACACGATTGATCACCACTTGGCGATCTAAAATTTTATTTCGTATGCGGGGATGTGCACAAAATAAGGCAATCAAGCCAAACCAAACAAAATGACTCAACGAAATAAACGCACCATAAGCAAAAAGCTGAATGGTCGAATTTCCTGTAGAAGTCATCAGCTGAGCAAATAAACTGATTACAAATAAAGTTGTTTTTGGATTTAGGCTATTGGTTAAAAAACCATGTTTAAACGCTTGCCAGCTACTGATACCAACACCAATTTCATCCAGTTTTATTTTTGCCTGCGTGAATGTTTTATAGCCAAGATAAATTAGATAAGCAGCGCCAATATATTGAATTGTTTGTAAAAGATAGGGCATATGATTTTTTAAAAAACCCAGGCCAAGTAGGCTATAACCCACATGTATCCAAACACCGCAAGCAATACCTAAAGCAGTGCTTAATCCAATATTTCGACCATATAAATAACTGTTTCGTGTCACGATAGCAAAATCAGCGCCAGGACTTATTACTGCCAAGCAGGTGATTAAGATCACAGCAATCATTTCATTCACTCATGTATCCTTTTTTACACAGTTTTAATTATTTTTATATTTTTCATATATTTGTATTCGGTTAAAGCGATAATATTTTGATGAAATGCATGATTTTTTGGAATGTATAGTGCTTGCCGTTGAATTCACTCAAATTTCTCAATCGCTCGGAAGTTTTGCTCACATCGAATGTGTGGTGATTTTTTACGATCGCTGTGGTGTATTGATTATGATTGGGTGATTTTTATACAGTGATGCTATTTATATATGGTGATCGTGTTTCAATTGGTCGGCATTGGTGAAACGGGGAGTATAAGAAAATATAAACAATAGGTTTCTTTTATAAAGCCTGTTAAAACTCATAAATCAACATTATAGTCCCTTTCACCCTATTTTTTTCAAAAGGGAGAGGGAGCGTTCAATAGCAATACAATTTATTCCAGATGATCATTTTGATTTATGAAAGCTCTAATGTCTTTGTGGTTATTCTTGGAATTCGTTGATTATTTTTCAGACAGCTAATGTTAAGAACACAGAGCTCGGCCAAGCAAACATAAATTTGTCTGCTCGACTCAATGTACAAAAATAGTGTGTTTTAACTGAATGCGGGTGCACAATAATTTTTAGCGTGCTTTTGATTTTTTATAGAAAAAATAAGCAACTAAAATTAATACAATGACAATGATCACATAGCCCACACGACTAAAAATTTGTTGCATGAGTTCTATATTGTTGCCAAAATAATAACCAACACATGCAAGAAAAGTGGTCCAGATGATAGTCCCTACGCTGCTATAGAGCATAAATTTCCAAAAGGGCATATGACTCATGCCTGCAGGGATACTAATCAAA
This sequence comes from Acinetobacter sp. RIT698, assembly GCF_009668065.1. Classification (NCBI taxonomy): domain Bacteria; kingdom Pseudomonadati; phylum Pseudomonadota; class Gammaproteobacteria; order Moraxellales; family Moraxellaceae; genus Acinetobacter; species Acinetobacter sp. RIT698. Next base: position 111,525 of record NZ_WJYH01000005.1, on the reverse strand, counting down.
GAACGAACTGCGGGAACCATTCGCCCAAAGAAAACCACGCGATGTCCATATTTTTCAAACCAATCTAAAGCTTTTTTGACATCTTCAGATTTGATAAAAAGGTATTTACCGTAGCGGTCAACCCAATTAAAAATGCTTTGATTTGGGATTTTTCGACCCACCCAATACAACAACGCGGCAGCAAGCAGTGAACCGAAGCTTCCTGCGATAATTACACCCGATAATAATAATTGACCTTTAGATGCAGCAAACCCAGCTGATGGCATAATCACTTCTGAGGGAATCGGCGGGAAAACATTGTCTAAAAACATCAAAAGAGCAATACCGAAGTAACCAAGTTGCTCCATGATCGAAATAATCCAATCAGTCATTTTATATATAAAAATAGGGCGTTATGAACATGGTATGGTTTTCATTTATCAAAATATAGTGAGAATTTGTTGTGTTATTAAAATATCTAAATAAAAACCGCAGCCAATAAGCTGCGGTTGAGTGAAGCATTTTAAAATTGATAAAGATTAAAGACGTTTGCGTTTTGCAGCAGTAATTTGTGATTGACGCATACGGAAACCTTCTTTTTGTTTCTCAGATGTTTTATCAATACAATATTTGCAAGAAACACCATGTTCATAACTTGGTAAATCAGCTTCTTCAGGAACAAGTGGCCAACCACATGCATGACATTTAATATTTTCGCCTTCTTCCATACCATGCGTCACCGCAGTACGACCATCAAATACGAAACATTCACCTTCCCACATACTTTCATCAGCAGGGGTTTCTTCAAGGTATTTTAAAATACCGCCTTTAAGGTGATACACCTCGTTAAAACCTTCTTGAAGCAGTAGCGATGTTGATTTTTCACAACGAATACCGCCTGTACAGAACATCGCAATTTTCTTATCTTTATGCTGTTCAAGTTCTTTTTTTACGTATTCTGGAAATTCACGAAAGGTTTCTGTTTTAGGATCAATCGCGCCTTTGAAGGTACCCGCTTTATATTCATAATCATTACGTGTATCAATCAAAATCACGTCATCACGCGCAATCAGTTCGTTCCATTGTTTTGGATCAAGATAATGTCCAACAAGATCACGAGGTTTCACCTCTACACCTAAAGTTACGATTTCGTTCTTTAGCTTAATCTTCATTTTACGGAATGGCTTTTCATCACTATGTGATTCTTTATATTCCATGCTATTAAAGCCTTCATTCAATAAGAATTGATGAATGACATCAATTGCTTGACGATCGCCAGCAACAGTTCCGTTAATTCCTTCACCTGCAATAATGAGAGTACCGCAAAGGTTGATGGTTTTTACCAAGTCTAAAAGACGTTGTTGAAGATCAGCAGGATCTTGAACTTCTTTGAATTGATAAAGTGCTGCAACAACCCAACCAGAGGTCGCTTGCTGTTCTACAGGTGCAAGCTGTTCTACAGTAGCGTTCATGGAGTACTCCAAATATTTAAGATAGAATAAAATTTAAGGCGCATATTTTAGCGTGATTTACATGAATATGCGAGAAAACCCTAGTCTTTGTAGTGTTTTTTTATTCCCTGAAAAAAATATGGGTTTTTATACTAAATATAGTGCTTTAAAATATTTTATATACCATATATAGTATTGCGAAATGATTATTTCGTGCCAAAAAAGTGTGTCACATCGTTGATGTAAGGAGTAAATTTTGAGTAACGAACGTCGGATACCCACCTTAACGCCATGCGCTGGTCGTTGTTCAACGGTATTTGGTGATTCTGTTTGTCGTGGTTGCCGTCGTTTTAATCATGAAGTGATCCAATGGAATACATATGATTCAGCGCAACGTTTAGCCGTTTGGAAGAGGCTGGATGCACAGCTCGATCAAATTTTAATTCCGATGCTACCTTTTGCCGATTTAAGACATATTGAAGGTTTTATTTTGGGTAAACGTATACGAGTGATGGATTCTGCTTCTAAAGGGCGCAAGTTGTATCATGCATTAAAAATTTGTGAAAAAAATAAACATCTCGCAGAAGAGAGTGGTTTGGGAATTCAAGCGAAACAGGTAAAACCGCTTTGGGATGAGTTTGAACGTCGTGTATTGGCATTGGCCAATGCAAGTTATGATTTTGCATGGTTACGTGCAGACGGTATTCGTCAAAGTATTTTACATTTGGAAGATGTTTAAACTTATTTCTTCAATGATTTATTATTCATCAGCTTGATATTTTGGCTATTTAATTTTAATCAGTGCCACTTATAAAAAATTAAAACAAAAACTGGCGCTGTTATTTCATCGCACTTTAACCAAGAATACCTAATCAATATTAAAAAGCCAGTCCAAAGATTTGAACTGGCTTTTTTACTCTGTCTAAATGTGATGACTTAAAATATTTTCTTAGACATTGTGTTTTAAACGATACTGAACCAATTCTTCAATAGTAATAAGCGTTAAATGATGCGTTTGTGCATATGCTAAAACTTGAATGCCTGAAGCCATTGTTCCATCAGGATTGGTCACTTCACATAACACACCAGCGGGTTTTAAACCGGCTAAACGTGCCAAATCAATAGAACCTTCTGTATGTCCACGACGGGTTAATACACCACCATTACGACCACGCAATGGAAAAACATGACCAGGGCGATTCAGATCGCTTGCGACAGCACCTGTTTTAATTGCAGCATGAATAGTGGTGGTACGGTCTTTTGCAGAAACGCCTGTTGTTACACCTTGTGCTGCTTCAATGGTGATGGTAAAAGCCGTTTTAAATTGACTTGAATTGTCCTGAACCATCGGTGGGAGTTCAAGGTGATCTGCTAAATCATCGGTAATGGTTAAGCAGACAATACCAGAACCATCACGAATCATACGTGCCATGGTTTCAATATTGAGGGTTTCTGCTGCAACAATTAAATCTGCTTCATTTTCACGATCAAAATCGTCCATGACCAAAACAGGTTTGCCTTGGCGCATATCTTCGATTGCTTGTTCGATACGTTGGTCTGCAGGGGATAGTGCAGAAAAGAAAATTTCGGGTTGAATTAAACTAGACATTGAAACGCTCTCGTAAAGTTAAAATACGGTTGAACATTTCAGGACATTTGAAATAGTGGCGTTACAAAACCTTTTCCAATAGCGAATATTGAAATTTTTAAGCTGTGACGTCGTCTTCTTTCATCCGGACTATACCGTCGGCTTTGGCATTTCACCAAATCTGCGAATCACGATTAAGCGTGATAAGCTCGTGGGCTGTTGGCTCAGGATTGAAAATCCGTCCAATTTACCACCGGTGGGGAATTACACCCCGCCCTGAAGCGATGTGCATTTATTATAGACACTTTTTTACTAAATGGATGCTTTTTTTTAGAATGATCAGTACTATAGATAGAACAATAGTTGCTATAGAAAATAATTAAACTTATACATTTAAAAGAATATTTGTGGTCATAGTGATCAACAAATAGCAAAGCATAAAATAAGGAGACTCAGCTTGATCACGATTCAGCAAGATGTCTATTCATGGCGTAATGATGACTTTGTTAAACACTTACAGGTTTTGGGATTTGCTCTAATTGCAGTCAGTATTTTATATCTGACCGCTGCAAATTGGTTTATGTTGCCTCAGTTTTTTCAATTAGCAATTCCACAACTCTTCTTGTTACTCAGTGCTGTAACAAGTATTTTTTTAGTTCAGCATGATTATTTAGTACAGTGTTTGCATACAATAAGTGGCTTGATGATTGGTTTAAGTTTGGCTGTCATTGGTCAAATTTATCAAACAGGGGCAGATAGTTATTTACTATTTTTAATCTGGTCTATTTTATTACTGCCGTGGTTGTATCGTCCAAATATTGGTGTTTTTACATTGCTCTGTATTGTCAGCCAACTCACCTTATTTTTGTTTTTTAAACAAACATTTTGGGCTGATGAATATCCTGTCACATTTTTATTTAGCTTAAATCTCCTTTCACTATTTCAGTTTTATTTTTGTCTTCGTTGTTATCAAAAGCTGCGTTATCTCTTTGTCTTATGGTTTGGCATTCTTTCAATTTGGCATATGGGGCTATTTTTATATGGTGACAGTAATTTAGCATTAGCCACAGCCATGGTTTTTACATGGATAAACCTTAAGATCGCTTATTTAATTTCTTCATTTTTTCTACTTTCGATTGCGCTACTTTATTTTTATCGAAAAAGAGATCAATTATGCAGTGTGCTTTCAGCAGTAGGTTTAGGGATTACATTTACGCTGGTGATTTTCAAATGGATGAATAGTCTGTTTCGTGAATCCGAAGTGCTCGGATTATTTTCAATTGCACTGGTGGTTTTCGCTTGGTTTGCATTGATTACTTTTTTATTGATTAAGTTTATCCCACAAAACAAATTTAATAATATTCCTATCGCAGTGGGGGCATGGATTGCAGGTGTTTTATTGGCATCATTGATGCTGACATTTTGGGGCAATTTTTCCTTGATCATGGGGGCCATTTTTGTGGTATTGGCTGCCTTTATTTTAAGAAGCAAACAAGCTTTATTTTTAAGACAGTTTGCTTATTGTATATGGGTCGCAGGGCAAAATGCTGTGATTTTCCACACGTTTGAATTAACAGATCAATTCTTTCCAATTTTCTTTATTCAATTTGCCATGCTGTGTCTTAGTTATTTTATTCGCAGCCATTGGTTCTTTATTTTAATTCAACTATTTGCCTTGTATTTATCAGGTATTGCGTTGATTTGGGATTTAAGTGTTCTGCTTGGATTACATCGTTTTGTTGAAAACTTTTCATTTCTGCTCTTGCTGAGTTATGGATTTTATCTGGTAATGATTTGGGTGCATCGTATTCAACCCAGTCAATATCAACGCAGTTTAGCATTGGCGAATTTATTGATTATTCTTTCATCCTTGGGTTTCTATACACTATTTGGACAATATGAATTAGAGAAAATTAGATACCTTCCTATTCTCAGCTTGGGGCTGCCTATTTTATGGTTGGCTTTGTTTATGGTGTTGAGGATTCACAATCAATTTAGCTTGATTGCTCAATTGATTTTATTGGCTTTTGCAGCAGTCCTGATATTTTATGGCTATTTTGAAATTTTTATTTGTATCGCCATACTTTCATGGGCATTGCCACAGCACGATAAGATTGTCTATGGTTTTGCTTTAGTGACTTTGGCGTTAACCTTATGGTTTATTTACTACGCGTTGAATGTCAGCTTCCTTGTTAAAAGTCTAAGTATTTTTAGCTCAGGATTAATTTTATTGGTACTGACTTGGGTGCTGCATAAATTCCAATCAAAAGAGGGAGTAAATACATGAAAAAAATCATTCCTCTTTGTCTTGCTTTAAGCTGTATTGTTCTTTTTCTAGGCATCATTTTTAAGAATGAACAGCATCTGAAGAATAGTCAGAGTATATATGTCCACTTACAACCTGTTGATCCACGTTCGTTAATACAAGGTGATTATATGGTGCTGAGTTATCAACTTTACTTTGCACCGCAAAAGCTAAATCAGGGTGATCAGAACAATGTAGATCCAAGTGATAATGATGAAAATCATATCTTTTCAGGGCATTATTTTGATCAAGTGATTGAAAATAAGCCTTCGGTTAAGGCTTATGTTGAATTGGATCAACATAAAAAGGTGGCACATACTTATTTTGAAAAGCCTAAAGATGCGCAAACTGTTAAATTGATTTTGAAAAACCCGGATAATCGACATAGATCACTTTATCCTGCATCCAATAGCTTTTTATTTGCAGAAGGTTTAGCTGAATGTTATCAGCAAGCAATGTATGCTGAGTTTAAGGTGGATCAGCATGGCAATGCGATTCTTGCATCTTTACGAGGAGAGCATTTACAAGATTTGGGCTGTGAGAATAAACAACGCTGGCGTGATGGATTTCGTTCTGAAAGAACTGAATAATTGAAGTCCAAATTATTCACTATAACGGATACTTGCTAAGGCAACATTGAATAATATGCATGAAATAAGTGCTTCGAATAAATGGTGGATTAAGTCAGTTTGAATTTAGTCTTATTGGTTTTCATAGCCATAATATGTATGGATAGTCGTTGTGAAAAATAACCAGATCAAATTTTCCCATATGATTATTTTTCTAATACTATTTATTTTTGTTTTATCTACATTTTATTCAGGTCGCTTGAATAAGTCATATTCAAATAGTCCAGAAATAATCAATTTTAGAGAAATTAAAAATAAGTATTTTATCCAATATTCTCCAGAATTTACTCCATCATTGATTAGGCCTGGCAACGCATCTGCTTCAATACGGATACATCGAGATAATTTGTCTAGTGAAGAAATGACACGGATACAACAACAACTTGTCTCTGATGGCTGGAGAAGAATAAAGGATGAAGGTAGATATTTTCAATATTGTTTAAATAAAACACAAATATTAAATATTGGATCTCCTGTCACTTTGAAAAAGAGAAGTGGTGAAATTATTGAGAATGATAAGGTTAACTCATGGATTATTAGTCTGTATTATAATGATAATGGTGTAAATAGCTGTTATTGAAAATAATTAAGTGAAATAGACATAAAAAACCCGCAACATTGCGGGTCTTGAATCATCTGTGTGCAATTATGCAACTTGAACAGGGATACAGTTTGCTGTGTGATTTACTGTATTGTCTGGATTTGCATATACAAGACGTGGTTTATGCGCATCAGCTTCAGCATTGGTAAAATCGCCAAATGTGGCAATAATCATTAAATCACCAACATCAGCTTGAAGTGCAGCGCCACCATTGACTGAAATGATGCCTGAACCTTCTTCACCACGAATCGCATAGGTTGTAAAGCGCTTACCATTAGTCACGTTCCACATATGAATTTCTTCATATTCACGGATACCAGCTAAATCCAAAAGAATACCGTCGATTGCACAAGAACCTTCATAATGTAATTCTGCTTGTGTAACAACACAACGATGGATTTTTGCTTTTAATAAACGAGATAGCATGATTTGCGTCTCCAGAGTAGCCCTTACAATTGTTATCTTGTGTTGAATCAACAATTTTCAATGGGGGATGCATTTGAAAGCGCATTTTGCTCTTAAAAATGAATCATGGCAAGAAAAATTGTTGAACAAAGAACATAAAATTTAGGTTTAAATTATGCTTTATAAGCATTGATTTGATTCATTGCTTGCTGAATCTCACCATTAACCAATAATTTTGTTTTGCCTAAAGCATGGTGTATTGCATCATCCATTAAAGTCTGTTCACTGCTTGGTGCTTTACCAAGTACATGTCCTGAAACTTTTTCTTTAGCGCCGGGATGACCAATGCCAATACGTAAGCGATGAAAATTAGAACCAATATGAGGAACAATGTCACGTAGACCATTGTGACCACCATGTCCACCGCCAGTTTTTAAACGAATGACGCCCGGATTCATATCCAGTTCATCATGAGCGATGAGAATTTCTTCTGGTTTAATTTGGTAGAATTTTGCAAAGGGAACAACACTTTGACCAGAAAGGTTCATAAATGTTGTGGGCAATAGTAGACGAACATCTTGTCCTTCAATATTACCACGACCACTGATTCCTTTATATTTTGAATCAGTTTTTAATGTAATACCATATTGTTCTGCAAGGCGTTCGACGAACCAAAAGCCTGCATTATGGCGGGTTTGGGCATATTCAGAACCTGGATTACCCAAACCAATAATCAGTGAAAGTTTACTCACTCATTTACACCATTTAACACTTATGCGCGTTTAAAGTCAGCGTGCATTGGAGTGTTTTTAGCTGGGTGACGTTGTAAAGCTTGGATTTTAACGCTTTCAACTTTACCTTCGATGTTAAGATCAATAACTTCTTCAAAGAAAGAGTTATTTTCTAAAGCTTTAACAAGCTCGCGAAGTTCTAAAGTAACCGCTACAGGTTCAGCAGAACCACCATAGATGATTGCTGGAACTTTATTTTGAAGACGAAGGCGGCGGCTCGAACCTTTCCCTTGAACTGCTTCTTCACGTGCTACTGCATTTAATACGAAGTTTGCCATGATGACATTTCCTCATTGAGTGTAATTGACTGAACTTTCGACCAGCCCAGTGATATAAAGCCCTACCAAAGAGTAGGGCTTTGAAAATTTGGCGCTATTATAGATAAGAATCGAACATTGCGCTAATAGATTCTTCGTTGTTAATACGACGAATTGTTTCAGCAACCATACTTGCTACTGAAACTTGGCGAATCTTACCAAGTTTTAATGCTTCATCTGAAAGTGGAATTGTGTCAGTAACAACCAATTCATCAATTACAGATTTGCTTAAATTTTCGAGTGCTTTACCTGAAAGTACAGGGTGCGTTGCATAAGCAACCACTTTACGAGCACCAAAAGTTTTTAGTGCATCGGCAGCTTTACACAAAGTACCGGCTGTATCAACCATGTCATCAACAATCACACAGTCACGATCACGTACATCACCAATCAAATGCATCACTTGTGATTCATTGGCTTTTTGACGACGTTTATCAATGATTGCAAGGTCGATATCACCCATTTGTTTTGCAACAGCACGTGCACGAACTACACCACCAACGTCAGGTGAAACCACCATCAAGTTATGATGTTGTTGTTGACGTAAGTCAGCAAGCAAAGCAGGTGTACCGTAGATGTTATCTACAGGAATATCAAAGAAACCTTGGATTTGGTCAGCATGCAAGTCGATCATTACAACACGGTCAATACCCACAGTGGTGAGCATGTCTGCTACAACTTTTGCAGTAATTGGAACACGAGTTGAACGAGGACGACGGTCTTGGCGTGCATAACCGAAGTATGGAATTACAGCAGTAATACGACCAGCACTTGCACGACGCAAAGCATCTGCCATTACTAAGATTTCCATAAGGTTATCATTCGTAGGGGCACAAGTGGGCTGTACGATAAACACGTCTTTACCACGCACATTTTCAGTAATTTCGACAGTGATTTCACCATCAGAAAATTTACCTACAGCAGCAGCTCCCAGAGGGATGTGCAAATGGCTAACGACTTTTTGGGCGAATTGTGGATGCGCAGTTCCACTAAAAACGACAAGATTGGGCATGAAGCACCCTTGGCGGTTGGCAGATTTGAATTAGATGGCAGGGGCGGCTGGATTCGAACCAACGGATGCCGAGATCAAAACCCGGTGCCTTACCACTTGGCGACGCCCCTAATGCGGCAGAATTTTAGTGTTTTTGCATGTCTCTGTCAAGGTAAATCAACATTAAATACAAATTACTACGTTCTGTCTTTTTTGAGAAAATGGCAGGGGCGGCTGGATTCGAACCAACGGATGCCGAGATCAAAACCCGGTGCCTTACCACTTGGCGACGCCCCTAATTTGATGTTGTATTTAATGGCAGGGGCGGCTGGATTCGAACCAACGGATGCCGAGATCAAAACCCGGTGCCTTACCACTTGGCGACGCCCCTAAAATACAACGATCTACAGATGAAAAATGATGGCAGGGGCGGCTGGATTCGAACCAACGGATGCCGAGATCAAAACCCGGTGCCTTACCACTTGGCGACGCCCCTATCATTACACTGTAAAATGAGTGAGTGGTGATTCATTCAAACTGTTGACCAAATAGGCTTTGCAGGGTGAATGATTTAAAACATCATCAATCTTCATTTGTTCAGTGACTTCAACAAAAACACAAGCACCTGTACCTGTAAGCTTTGCTGTACCGAACTGATCTAAATACTGCATTGCTTCATCAACTTCAGGATATAAATTTCTTGCCAGTGGCTCAAAATCATTTCTAAAATTGGATGGCTTTAGCTGATAGGCGCAAAATTTAGTAGGCTTCGTATCTCTTGTCAATGTTTTTTGCGAAAAAAGTCGTTGAGTGCTGATAAAACAATCAGGTTTTAACACAATGTATTGTTTTTGATCTAAGTCTATGAATGTTAAGTGTTCACCTATACCTTCTGCCCAAGCATTACGACCATGAACAAAGATTGGAACATCTGCACCCAATTTAACCCCAAGCTCAGCCAGTTGTTCAGTATTTAAACCGCACTGCCAAAGTTGATTGACCACAATCAATGTGGTGGCAGCATTGGAAGAACCACCACCTAGACCTGCACCCATTGGAATATTCTTTTCGATACGAATTTTTAAACCAGTCGGCTGTGTAGCATAAGGTTTTAAAATTTGAATCGCTTTATAGATCAGATTATGTTCCAAATCGACGTTACTCAAACCTTCAAGACTGATTTCTGCTTGAGAATGTTCTGTTTGGATGAATTCTAACCAGTCATACAAATCAATCAGCTGAAAAATACTTTGCAACTCGTGATAGCCATTTTCACGACGACCTGTGATATGCAAAAACAAATTTAATTTTGCTGGAGAGGGAACACGAATCATAGATTTCATTGTCTAAGGTCTAGATTTAGCGGTTTTGAATCACCATTGTAATACGATTTTCCTGTCCAGATTCAAGTTGTTGTTTTAAAATCAGCTTATTGGGCAAGCTCGCTTGATTGTTATAACTAAAATCTACAGTCCAGCCATCTTCAATGATTTGAGCAATACGTTGAGTATTATCTCGGGTGATTTGTGCATTTTCAGTGGCAGGGTAAGCTTGAACCCAATCGACAATATGCGTAATAGGTGCAGTCCAGCCTGTGGCTTTTTCAAGCAGCTCTTCTGGTGTTTCAGCCGAAATCGAACCTGTTTTAGCGCTGTTTAGGGTAACTTCTCCAGATTTTCCTTCAATAATAGTTTTGCCAATACCTAAGATCCCATTCAACTGGATGTTAAAATCTTGTTGGTCTTGTGTCCATGTGTAGAACGCACTGCCAGACTGTTTTGGTGTTTTCACCCCAATTTTCCCTTCAAGATTAAATTGATTTGACGGTTTTTGCAGGGGCGTTGTGGCATCTGTCGGTGCTGTAAGCGTTGGTGTGGTTTGTGCTGGCTTGACGACTTGTTGACAACCTGTGAGTGTAAAAGCGGTTACAGCAGTTAGGGTGCAAAAGATCTGTGGAATGTGACGCATACAAGTCATTAACTCTTTTTAATATGTTGCGGTAATATTAATGAATCTAATTGATTTAATTGAGGATCATTTGGATGATTTTGTTTGAGTTGTTGTAACACTTCATTAAATTGAGCTAAGGCACCTTGCATATACAAAGATTTTGCATACCGAATACCAATGTTTACACTATGACTCAAATTATAAGCTTTCGATAAAATGTTTGAGGCGGCATCAAAATCATTTTGCAAGAATGTGATATATCCCAGCGTATCTAAAATCGAGGCCTGATCTGGTGCAGAATCTAAGGCATGTTCAGCATACTTTCGCGCTTCATCTAAACGTCTATTTTGTAGTGCAAGCGTATAGGCATAAGCATTTAAATAAGCAGGATTATTTGGCTCTAAAGTTAAGAGTTGTTTCAATGCTTTATCAAGTAAATCACGATCTTCAAATGGATCAAGAAGCAATATTTCTGAATAGAGAATTTCAGGATCATCAGGCAAGTTCTTCACTGCTTCAGTGAGTAATCTCAGCGCTGCTTTTTTATTGCCCATGCGTTTTAAAATCTCGGCTTGAGCCTGATATAAGAAACTTGCATGTTGTGGATAATTGACACGTTCTTGGGTTAAAAACCGCAAAGCATCATTCATCTTGTCTTGTCTTTCAAAAATCGAGACCAGATTACGGCGTGAAACCGTATATAAGTTCCCATCAACCAAACGATAATAGGCTTTTGCCGTTTCATCATTTTGCTTTCGTTCAGCATTTACTGCCAAATAAAAATAAGCTTCGTTTTGATAACGTGACGAGTAGCGTAATTCCACTAAATACTGTTCAGCTTGGTCCAGCTTTTTTAAATCAATCGCAGTTAAACCTGCAATAAATAGGGCTTCTTCAGCATCTGGCCAAGCTTGGATAATCGATTCTAATTTGCTTAAGGCCAATTCAGATTGATGAATCTTGATCAGATATTTGACTTCTGCCAGACGGATATCATAGTTGTACTTGTTTTTACGACTGCTTCGATCATACCAATTTAAAGTCGCTTCTTGGTCACCCAAAGCCTCTAATAAATTAGCTTTCATCAGAATAAAGCCAGTCACTTTTGAACGTTTTTTTAACGCTTTATTGACGGTTTTTAAGGCTTGTTCGATCTCATCGTTTTGTGCTTCCAAACCCGCAATTAGAATTAAAACAGAAGGATTATTTTTTTCTTTACTTGCTCTCAGTGTACTGAGCAGATTTTGACGATCTACTTCTGATTCTGGTGCAATTCCTTCTAAAATCTTTTCTAAATCAGCGTTGGGGTCAATATTGAGAATACTGTCCAGAGTCTCCGCTGCAAGTTCATATTCATGTGATTTGAGCGCGATATGTGCCAAATAAAATTTTGCAGGAACGTCCTCAGGTTCTTGTACAACCCAATGGGTGGCAATGTCTAAAGCTGCTTTTAAATCGTTTTGTTCAATTGCAACATTCAAGGCACGTTGCTTAATGGTGGTTGAATTACTACGAATTGCGAGCACAGTATAATTGTGTAAAGCAGTTGCAGTATCATTATAAGTCAATGAAAATTCAGCAATAATACTTTGTTTTAATGCATTAGTATTATATTTAGCATGATAAAATTCTCCAGATGCTCTAATATGAGCACTAGAAGCCATGCTACCAACCAGTAAGAATGTGGTAGAATATTGCTTAATTGTCATGCCGCTTAAGCGGTTGTTTATTTGACGCAATTTTTCCGAATCCAAGTATGCTTTTTATGACACCGTTATTGCACAATAGCACAAATTTAGCGAAATGATGATCTGATATGTCTTTCTTTGCATTGGGTGTCAACCATCAAACTGCTTCTGTTGAGCTACGTGAGCAAATCGCTTTTAATCCAGAACGATTAAAAGATTTATTTGCCGTAGAAAGCCTTCGCCAAAATTTGAATGATATGGTGGTGGTGTCAACATGTAACCGCACTGAAGTCTATGCCATGGCTGAAAATGCCGATATGGTATTAAATTGGCTCGCCCAAACCAATGGTATTGATGTAAAGCAATTGTCAAATCATGTATATCGTTATGAAAATACTGATGCAGTTTCGCACTTAATGCGGGTTGCGAGTGGTTTAGATTCGTTGATGCTGGGTGAACCGCAAATTCTTGGGCAGGTTAAAACAGCACTATCAATCGCAAAAGATGCTGAAATCGTTTCGCAAAATCTGAATCAAATATTTGAATATGCTTTTTATGCAGCCAAACGTGTACGTTCTGAAACTGCAGTCGGCAGTCATGCTGTCTCAATGGGATATGCTGTTGCTCAACTCGCATTGCAAGTGTTTAGTAAGCCTGAACAGCTTACAGTCATGGTGGTTGCCGCAGGTGAAATGAACAGCTTGGTTGCAAAACACTTGGCTGAAATGGGCGTTGCAAAAATCCTGATTTGTAATCGAAGCCGTGAACGGGCAGAGAAATTAGCACAAGAAATAGCGCATCGTGTTGAAGTGGAGATTATTCCATTTGATGAACTCACTACTCAGCTTTATCGTGCGGATGTAATTTCCAGTTGTACAGGCAGTTTGCATCAAGTCATTGCTTATGCAGATGTGAAATTCGCTTTAAAAAAACGTCGTTATCAACAAATGCTTATGGTCGATTTAGCTGTACCTCGTGATATAGATCCAAAAGTTGAAAGTTTGGATGGTGTGTATTTATACGGTGTGGATGATCTACAAAGTGTAATTGATGAAAATTTAGCACAACGACGTCAAGCTGCGGTCGAAGCAGAGGTTATGGTCAATCAACTGGTGACTCAGTTGGTGACACAGCAAAAAGTAAAAGAAGCAGGTGGGACGATTCAACAGTTTCGTGAGCACGGTGAAGAACAACGCCAGATGGAGTTGTCGCATGCCTTAGAGCGTATTCAGGCAGGTGAGGATACGCAACATGTACTTGAGGATTTTGCACATCGTTTGACGCAAAAGTTATTGCACCCATCTTCAATTTTGTTACGTCAAGCAGCACAGGATGAAGATCCTTCACATTTTGAATGGATGAAAGAAAATATTCAGGATATTTTTGAACAAGAAAGAAAACCAAAAACGAAGTGATTATTTTTTAAAACGAATGTGATTTAATATTTTTGCTTCACCAGCTATTATTGATGTATATACTAGTGCGATCAAATTAGAATAATGAAATTAAGGCAATTAAAATCCTTAAAACTTTATATATATTCATATCATTGTGTTTGTCAGTAGAATGCTTTGCAAAGCCTGTAAAAGACAGTGATGTATTATTGAACCAAGCAATCAAGGATCTACATAGCCTCTCTACTCAGGGTGGAATTATGGGGGTAATTGATTCAGTTGATCGATGCTATAAGAATCCCAAAAAACCTAAACTATATTGCTTTTATCTAGATTACTCAGGGCGGATATTTGATGCACTTATGGTCGAGAGTATAAATGCACACTCAGATTCTAATTACCCTACCAACGCGTTTTTTAGTGATGAAAACTTTCAAAAACGTATATTTATAAACCTATATAAGCCTTATGGCTCCTCAATGGAAGAGGCCAATAGCCATATGAATTTTTTGTATTACAAAATACTTGATAAGCTCAATGAAGCGGTTATAGAAAATTAATGATGTACCAACTTTAAACTAATTTGTTTAGTCAGTTCATTGAGTTGTTTACGTAAATTACGTGATTCACTCAATGAGGTTGGTGCTTTAAGCTTTAATTTTAAATATTTCTCTTGTAAGGCCAAAGAGTAATCTGAAGCCAATTTATCTGCCATTTCAGGCGCCTCAGCCAAAGCCTGAATATTGGTGCGTTGTATGATTTCAGAGAGTTCCAAATGATAAGCACCACATGCACCTAAAATATAATAGGTTGCAAGTTCTTGATCATCTGGTAGATCGTCAAAGACACGGTCAAATACTGCTAAGATTTGCGCCAATAATTCATCTGGATGAATCAATGCACGTAATACTTCAAAGTGAATATATAAAAACGGATGTTGCATCAAAATCGCCACAGCAAAGTCTTCATCTTTGGTGCGAATATTAAATGACAACGAGGCATCTAAGCTGACTTGAGGTTGCCATTTTCGATTAAAACCTAACTTTTCTTTAAAAAACTGTCTTAATAAATAGCGGTAAGAACCTTGTTTAGGTAATAATTCAGTCAGTTGATTGAGTTCAGCCATCACCTGACTTTTACCTTCAGGTGTAGCAACATCATAGTTTTGACTCAATAAAGCAAAGACAAAATCCGATAATAAAGGGGATTGTTGCCATATCCGTTGAAACGTTTCAAAACCTTCCTTACGAATCAATGAATCTGGGTCATGTTCTTTGGGTAGAACAAAGAATTTAAGTTCACGACCATCGTTCAATAAAGGTAGGGCAATTTCTAAGGTTCGACGTGCTGCTTTTTGTCCAGCGGCATCACCATCAAACGCAATCGTGATTTGATTGTTCTGCTTAAATAAAATATTTAAATGATCTGCATTACTGGCAGTACCTAATGTTGCTGTCGCACCAGAAATCCCGTTTTGTTGTAAGGCAATCACATCCATATAACCTTCAACCATGAGCCAATTTTGCGCTCGGTCTTTCCGACCTTCATACAAGCCGTAAAGCAACTGGTTTTTATGAAAGACTTCAGAATCAGGTGAGTTAATATATTTCGGTTTGATTTCGTCATTCAATGCGCGACCACCGAAACCTACAACACGACCTTTGTTGTCTCGAATCGGGAAAATCACCCGATCACGCAACAAATCGAAGTCACGTCCACTATCACTGGTACGAATCAGACCCAGTAGTTTTAAACCTTCAATATCTTGTGGGAAAGCTTTTTCTAAATGTTGCCAATCTTCTGGCGCATAGCCTAAGCGCCAATATTGGATTGTTTCGGCGCTTAAACCACGATGTTTAAAATAATTTTGCGCCACTTTACTGTTGGGTAATTGCCGTTCATAAAATTGTGCAATATTTTCTAACA
The DNA here is from genome assembly GCF_009668065.1 of Acinetobacter sp. RIT698. Taxonomy (NCBI): domain Bacteria; kingdom Pseudomonadati; phylum Pseudomonadota; class Gammaproteobacteria; order Moraxellales; family Moraxellaceae; genus Acinetobacter; species Acinetobacter sp. RIT698. The sequence continues at coordinate 95,510 of NZ_WJYH01000005.1, read as the reverse complement.
GATCATAAAGGTTGCCATCTTGAGGGATCTGATCAAAACCCACTGAGTCAAACTGGGTTGGATCGAAATGCTCAGGATCTGGATATTGGCTAAAGGCTTCAAAAGGATCAATTTCAAGTGGCTGAACAGAATCTGTTTTTTGCTCAGCAGGTTTAGAATCTACTACTTTATCGTCTACAGCCTTCACTGCTGGTTTTGGTTTAGATACTTCGCGTTTATACGACAGTTTTTTATTGTCATGATTGTCTTTGGGAAGTTCGACACCTGCATGGCTGGAGAGTTCTTTCATGACATCGACAAAATTTCGATTGTCAATATCCATTAAGAAGCGAATGGCATTGCCATTTGCCTGACAGCCAAAGCAGTGATAATACTGTTTATCACGGTAGACATGAAAAGAGGGTGACTTTTCCTGATGAAAAGGGCAACAACCTGAATAGGTGCGACCAGTTTTTTTCAATTTCACACGTTGACCAATCAGATCGACAATATCTGTGCGATCCAAAATTTGATCTATCGTGTGTTGAGGAATAGCCATAAATTTAATGTCATGTATCGTTTAAACCAATTTAAAGTTTAACGTAGTTTTGAGTCTAAAAATATCTATGAATAAAAAAGACGGGTAAAAACCCGTCTTGATTTGTCGCAATCAATATTTATTTACGTTGTCCATCATACAAACTTTCATCTGCACGTGCTGGCTCTTTAGGCACTTCACGATTTGGACGATCAAGTAAGCCAAAACTCACTTTATTTAACAAGCTTGATTTTTGTTCTGCTTGATCAGACGTTTCAGAACCCGCATCTTTTGATACTTCTGCTTTATCACCACGACCTAAAATACCTAATGTTGCACGGTTCCACCAGCTCGCTTCTTTACGTGCTGCGCGTATATTCACTTCGCCATTGGATTTAACGAGGTTCGGGTAGTTTTGCTTAAGCACGCCAATGTACTGTTGTGAGGTTTCTTTATCGCCCAACTTGTCATAACCATACGCCATTGTTGCTAAGGCTTCAGGAACTTGAGGTGTTTGAGGATAGTGTTCAATCACCCATTGTGAACGTTCAATCGCAGCCAAATACGCTTTACGTTTAATATTGAAACGTGCGGTATTCATTTCACTTTCAGCCAGTTCTTGGCCGATGTATTTCATTCGTTGTGCAGCATCAACTGAATATTGGCTTGAAGGATAGCGACGAATTAAGTCGACAAAATTTTGATAGGCAATTTTTAAATAACCTACATCACGATGTGCTTGTTTTAGTGATGTATAGCGAAGCAAACTGTCATAATTTTGCTCCATATTGGCTACACCACGGACATAGTAGGCATAATCTAAATTCGGATGTTGAGGATTTAAACGAATAAAACGATCTGCCAGTGCAATTGTGCCTTCATAATCTTTTTGCTTAAATTTTGTGTAAAGCAATTCAAGCTGAGCTTGTTGTGCATATTGCCCAGTCGGGAAATAAGTATCCATTGCTTCTAACGCTTTTGCAGCATCGCCATATTGCCCACGGTCTAATGATTTTATCGCATTATTGTAATAAGTCTGCTCATTTGATTTCGGGCCTGTATCAACAACATCCTTCTTCGGATTGCTGCTACAGCCGACAAATGCAGTTGCTAAGCCTACAGTTAAAGCAAGCATTGTGACTTTATAACGTGGTAGCGACATAAAAATTCCTCTGTTTATACGGGCAATAGGCTACAATTGCGCTATTAAACCACTTTTGTCCGAATGAGCAAATGACTTCAGCACACTCTTCTAATTCTAATTTCCCAGAAAATGATTTCAATTTACTTGAAGATTCTGAGGATGCAGATAATCATAATTCTGCGCCGACTGCAACACGTTTATCGTTGCAATTTCAACTGGATGAAAGCTATTTAGGGCAACGTATTGACCAAGTCGCAGCACTGGTTTGGAACGAGTTTTCTCGTGAAAAACTCAAGCAGTGGATGAAAGAAGGTCATTTGTTGGTAAATGGTAACATTGTCAAGCCTAAGTATAAATGCGAAGGCAATGAACTTCTATGTTTAGATGTTGAATTGGAAGCACAAACGTCGGCACAACCTGAAAATATCCCTTTAAACATTGTTTATGAAGATGACGATATTATGGTCATCAATAAACCTGTTGGTATGGTTGTTCATCCTGGTGCGGGTAATCCAAATGGTACTTTGGTGAACGCCTTGCTTTATCATTACCCAAAATCTGCTGAATTAACTCGTGCAGGTTTAGTACATCGTATTGATAAAGACACCAGCGGTTTATTGGTTGTTGCTAAAAATTTGGAAGCGCAATTTTCTTTAAGTAAACAATTGGCTAAAAAAACAGTTTACCGTGTATATGACTTGATTTGTTATGGTCATATTATTGCAGGTGGAACGATTGATGAACCGATTAAACGTCATCCTGTAGATCGTGTAAAAATGGCTATTTTACCAGGTGGTCGTGATGCGGTGACGCATTATAATGTTAAAGAACGTTTTCAACATTTCACCCGTGTACAAGCGCAACTTGAAACAGGGCGCACTCATCAAATCCGTATTCATTTCACCTATATTGGTTATCCATTGGTGGGTGATCCAGTCTATGTTAGCCGAGTTAAAGTTCCAGCAGGTGCTTCTGAAAAGTTGAGCAGTGCATTGCGTAACTTTAAACGCCAAGCTTTACATGCCTCTAAATTAGGCCTAGTTCACCCACGTACACAAGAAGAAATGATGTTTGAAGCACCATGGTCAGATGATTTCGTTGAGTTGGTTGAAGTTTTACGCTCTGAAAACAAAGCCTATTAATTGATTTACATGATAAAACTGCTCAATGAGAGCAGTTTTATACAATGATTTAGTTACCACAAGGATCTTTTGTTCCTGTAGGAAAAGTATTGGTAAATTTTGATTTATCCGTGACTAATTCTAATGACATGGTTTTATTTAGGTATGGAGAGTTGGCTTCAAAACCCTCAAAATTGACTTGTGGGGCTACTGTGAAATCTTTAGGTTTCGACAGTAAAGTTGCGACATAACCTAAGTTGTTTTTATTTACAATCAGTCCAATTTGATTGGTATTTTGATTAAAGTAAATACCAATATTTTGTTGTGGCATGCCCTCAATCGGTATTCCATAACCATAAAGAGTTTCTGTTTGTTTAGTGTCTGGATGAGTTGAAGCTATTAGTATAAATACTACATTCTTTTTATTATCTTGAGAGCTTAATGCTGTGTTATTGGCATAGGTGATGAATATTGAATGCATATTCTTATCTTTGTCTTGGACAAATATTCCATAATTTTTAGTTTCTTTTCTATCGTTTGTTAATTCAGTTGGAATAATTTCTGTATTGAATTCAAGTCCAATAACGCCTGATTGAGGTAATGTTAATCCTCCTTCAGTAATCGTATTATTCGTCATTTCCAATGTACTATGATTCGCAGAATACGTGATTGGACTTGTTGTATTTAGAATTTTATATGAAACTTTTTGACCTGATACCGTAGGAAATTTTTGTGCTACAGGATTGTATTGATCAGATAAAAAACCGTCTAAATCATAACGACAGAGTGCAAATCCTTGCGTGCTGATAACACTCAAACTCAATAAAACAGCAAGCTTTAATTTTTTCATGGTTTGTCCTTATTTTTAAGTTTTAATTAATATTAATGAATTTGATTAAAAAAACAACACTATATTAAGTTGAAATGTTTAGTTTTGTTAATCAACAAAATGGACGAGAAGATTGGTTTTGGATTGAGTAAATTTGTTATAGTTATTGAGTCGTGAAAATGATTTGAAGAGGAAATGAGTCATATGCTATTTGTTCAAGGATTACCTCAAGGTGTATATGCAGGTCAGACTCATATATATCATCCAAAGGCTTTGCCATCTGTACAGCCTGAGCTTGAAGGTTTTAATTTGGCTTTGCATGTAAATGACGATCCTCAACGGGTACAACAACACCGTATGATTTTATTGGATGAATTTGCCGAATTGGGTGTTAGTAAAATTACATGGATGACGCAAACCCACAGCACAATATGTCATACCATCAATGAAGAAATGACTTTTAGCGCATTGGAGGGTGATGGTTTGGTCACACAGACTCAGGGGCATGCCTTGATGATGATGACCGCTGATTGCCTACCCGTTGTTTTAGGTAATGCCGCAGGTACTGAGGTTGCCAACCTACATGCAGGTTGGCGCGGTTTAGCAGGGGGAATAATTGAAAGTACCATTGCCAATATGAAATCCCCACCTACTTGGGCTTGGTTGGGTGCAGCAATTAGCCAGCCTTGTTTTGAAATTGGCGCGGAAGTGAAAGCTGCTTTTTGTTCTAAATATGCTGAACTAGACACTGCATTTATAGAGAGTGAGCAAGCAGGTAAGCACTATGCGGATTTGTATGCGATTGCACGTTATATTCTTAAACAACATGGAGTGAATACGATTACAGGAGGAGATCAGTGTTCTTATCGTCAAGATCAGGATTTCTATTCTTATCGTCGTCATACAAAAACAGGGCGTATGGCTACTTTTGTATTTATTCGGAATTAAATCTTTATTTTTAAATAGATTTATCGTTGTTTTAAGTGTTATGTCATAGGTTTTCTAAACATTACAAGAATTGTTTAAAAATGAATTGATGTTAAACTTGACCAAATTTGTTTGTTTTCAATTGATATGTCTTTATCTGCTAAATCTATCGCGATCGTTTACCACAGTCCATTTGGTCATACTGCAAAAGTTGCGAATTATATTGCACAAGGTGCAGAGAAGATCGGTGTAACTGTTCATCAAATGGATATTGAGCATATTGATTGGGATATTTTAGATCAAGCGAATGCCATTATTTTTGGTTCACCGACCTATATGGGAAGTGTTACAGGTCCATTTAAAATGTTTATGGACTCTACCTCTAAACGTTGGAAAAATCGTGATTGGCAGGGCAAACTAGCTGCCGCATTTACCAATTCTGGTGGTTTAAGTGGCGATAAGTTATCTGTACTGCAACAGATTAATATCTTTGCAATGCAGCATGGCATGTTATGGTCTGGACTCCCTTTAATGCCTACAGGTATTAAACCAACAGACTTAAACCGTATGGCGGGTTATTTGGGGTTAATGACACAATCAGATAATGCACCTGTTGAAATTACACCGCCCTCTGGTGACTTGCAAACCGCAACATGGTTTGGAGAGTATATTGCGTTGCTAGTAAATAAAATTACGCCGTAGTTGTTCATTGGTATTCGATAAAAGAATGAAAAATAGAATAAATAAAAACTTTTATAATAGGCTTCTTTGATAAGCCATTTTTAAACTATAGATCAATATAAAAGCCCCTTATCCTAGCCTTCTCCCAGCGGGAGAAGCAATTTTAAATACCAATATGATTCAATCAATATGATCATTTTTTGCATTTATGAAAACGTATTATGCACTGGTGGCTTATGATCTGCTTTGGACGGATTATTGTGATATTATTAAGTATAAATATACAATTGTTAAAATTAGTTACATAAAGTAATATAAGCAAAAAATCCTTTAGAATCATTATACGAACGATATGGATTTTATAAAAATTATAAAATATAAATATTTACGACGAAGTGCTATTTTCTTTATTTAACACTTAGTATATTTTTTATCCATAATAAGATCTGAGAAGATGGTATGGATATCAAAAAAAACCGAGCAATTGATAAGAAAATCATTAAAATTGCAAAACTAGCTTTCATTTGTACTGGATTGTTTTCTTCAACCCATAGTTTTGCAAGCACTTTACATTCTGAGAGTTTAATTCAATTAAATGATTCTGAACTTTCGGATGTGAGTGGTCAGGCGCTGATGAGCTTGAGTTATATTGCCCCAAATGACTCAATCAATAACATGCAAGGACAAGATGTTGGATTCTATAAACTTGGACTTGAAGCTGAGCTTGACCTAAATGCCAATATTAAAAAATTACAACTGGGTTGTGGTGGGGTAAATGGGGCAGGCGGCTGCGACATTGATATTGATAATCTGAGTCTTTCAGGTATAGCAGATACCCGCGAAGGACGTGTAGGTTCAAGTGCAAAACTAACCAATCCCTTTGTAGAATTTGCGATAAAAAACCCCAATTCTGCGTCAACACGAGAAGTGGTTGGTTTGCGTTTAAGTGCTGAAAAAGTTTTAGGCTTATTAACCACAGGAATAGAGAACTCTGATTTACCCAATGGAATAAATAGTTTAAGTGGTGCAATTAAAATTAAGGCGACCACAGGAACGGGATTCACTGCTCCAAGGGCGATGAGGATTAACGATACTGGAATGGCTATTAATGGTCGAATTAGAATAGCTATTATTGCACCAACTTTTACTACAAATGACTATAATTTACAGTTGCAATCAACCAGGGCGAATTTATTGATTAATGCAACAACCTTAACAGGAACGCGTTTAACTTCTGCAAAACTAACAGGCACTGCGTTGATCGATAATTTAAACTTTGGCGGAAATATTAATGCAAGGGTAAATCTACCATTTGTTTCATTGATTCCTTTAAGTATTAATTCAAATGGCTATATATCAGGCTTACGGGCTGATTTGGATATCGATGAAAATCTGGGGTATATTCATAAATTCCCTTTAAACAACCCTTTCTCTTTATCACTACAGTCGACTCAGGTTCACTGGCCTGGAGCTGAATATACTGCGGATCGCGGATGGTGGTTAGCTATAGAAGATGAAATTGATATTGGTAAAGTTGTACCAAAAAATCAGATTGATGTAACCAATGATATTCTTAAACAAGTTGTACCTAGTATTAGCAATTATTTGACAAACAATCCACCGACTTGTCAGTTAGTTATTGGATGTCTAGCTCTTGGTTTGAATATTGGTGAAATTAATTTATCATCGGCAAAACCACTGTATTTCCCAATTAAGGATTTACCATTAGCAACTCAAAATTTTGCGCCTAACTGCTATGGTAATCTAAAATTCTGTTAGACCTTTAAGACTAAAGGAAGCCTCCTGATGGAGGTTTTTTCTTATATAGGATTGAGCTTTATCACTGTGCCAATCATCACGACTTGCAATAACTCACTCAAGTGACTTGAAAAGCACAAGAGGTACTGAAAAGTAGATTGTATGACTATTAAGTATAAATATATAATAATTAAAATTAGTTACATAAGAAAATATAAATAAAAAGTCTTTAGAATCATTGATAAAGTAATCTTATTTTGCATAATTGTTATAGTATTGAGATATTTAATTCACTTTTCTATTTGCTTTATTTGTATTTTAGTATATTTTTTATTCATAATAAAATGAGATAAGCTGATATGGATATCAACTATAATAGGATGATTGATAAGAAAATCATTAAAGTCATAAAAAATGTCGTAATTTATGCTGGATTGTTTTCTTCAATGCATTGTTTTGCAAATTCTCTATACTTGGAGAGTTTAACCCAATTGAATGACTCTGAGCTTTCCGATGTTCATGGTCAGGCACTGATGAGCTTGGGTTATATTGCCCCAAATGACTCAGTCAATAAGATGCAGGGGCAAGGCGTTGGTTTTTATAAACTTGGACTAGAGGCCGAGCTTGAATTGAATGCCAACATTAAAAAGTTACAGCTCGGTTGTGGCGGGGTAAACGGGGCGGGTGGTTGCGACATTGATATTGATAATCTGAGTCTTTCAGGTTTGGCTGATACGCGTGAAGGGCGTGTGGGTTCAAGTGCAAAATTAACCAATCCATTTGTAGAGTTTGCGATAAAGGATCCCAATTCTGCATCGACAAGAGAGGTTGTTGGCCTACGTTTAAGTGCTGAAAAAGTTTTGGGAATGTTGACAGCAGGTACTGAAAACTCAGACACACCGAACGGTATTAACTCTCTCAGTGGCTTTTTAAAGACGAAAGCAACTACAGGAATGGGATATACAAATAGTCGTGGAATGAGTTATGCAGATACCCAAATGCCTGTGACTGGAAATGTGGATATATGTGTTTTTCTATTTTGTGGGCGATTACCGCTTTCTTCAAATGATTACAATTTAAATTTGGAGAGTACAACAGCGCCAATTCAAATTGATGCTACGACTATAAATGGTAAACGACAAACGAATGTCAATTTAACAGGTAAAGCTAATATTGATCGGTTGAATTTTGGAGGACGTCTAAAGGCTGGGGTGAGGGTTCCTCTACTCGGGACTTTAAACTTAGAAAAACAAGTAAACGGTAATATTACTGGGCTGATGGCCAATTTGTCTATTAGTCAAAATCTAGGTTATATCCATAAAATTCCATTAAATAATCCTTTTTCATTATCTCTACAAAGTCAAAATGTATGGTGGCCAAATGCAGAAGTAACTGCTCAAAGAGGCTGGTGGATGGCATTTGAAGATCCTGTCGACATTGGGAATGTTACACCATCAAAACGTATTGATATTACTAATGATGTATTAAGACAAGTGATCGGTCCATTAAGTACGGCTTTGTCAACGACCGCAGTACCATCTTGTCAAGCTTTGGATTGTCTATTTGGTAGTTCATTAGAAATTGGAAATATTAATTTACCTAATACATCAGTAAACTTCCCATTAAAAGATCTACAACTTAAAAATCAAGACTTTGCTCCAAACTGCTATGGATCGTTAAAATTCTGTTAAAAAGATGTCTAAAAGAAAAAACCTCCATTTCGGAGGTTTTTCGTATATCAAATAAATTATTTATGCATGATTCGTGATTTATCACGCTGCCAATCGCGATCTTTTTCAGTGGCACGTTTGTCATGTAACTGTTTACCTTTTACCAAAGCAATCTCAAGTTTAGCCAAATGACCTTTCCAGTAACACGCCAAAGGTACGCAGGTATAGCCTTTTTGATTGACAGCACCAAGTAACTTTTCAAGCTCACGGCGCGATAGCAACAGTTTACGGGTACGTGTCGCTTCAGGGACTACGTGAGTAGATGCTGAAAGTAAAGGTTGAATTTGAGCACCGAAGAGAAATGCTTCATTATTTTTAAAGGTGATATAGCTTTCAGTAATGGTCATTCGCCCAGCACGTAATGACTTGACTTCCCAACCTTGTAACGAAAGCCCAGCTTCAAATTTTTCTTCAATAAAATAATCGTGGCGTGCACGTTTATTTTGTGCAATCGTCCCACTATTATTTTTTTTAACGACAATGTTTTTCGACATAATACAAATATTCCAAGAATAGCCTTATTTTGCCTCAAACTTGGCTTCAGGTGAAGTCATTTCACAATTAAAGCCAAAGCTAAATCAAAAGAGGTTATTCGCTAATATTTAAGTTTTTGTTAAACTATAGCCCTACATAACAAACTAGAGTACAAATGGATGTCTAAAACTCGTGTCATCTATCCAGGAACTTTTGATCCAATTACCAATGGCCATGTTGATTTAGTCGCACGTGCTTCACGAATGTTTGATGAAGTTGTGGTCGCAATTGCAATTGGGCATCATAAAAATCCAGTCTTTAGTTTGGAAGAGCGTGTAGAGTTAGCAAAGATATCACTCAAACATTTACCCAATGTTGAGTTTGTCGGTTTTGATGGGTTATTGGTAAATTTTGCACGTGAACAACATGCTACAGCAGTGTTACGTGGCTTAAGAGCTGTTTCAGATTTTGAATATGAATTTCAGCTTGCGAATATGAATCGTCAGCTTGATCATGATTTTGAAACAGTATTTTTAACACCATCAGAGCAATTTTCATTTATTTCTTCGACGATGGTTCGAGAAATAGCACGATTGAAAGGCGATGTGGCAAAGTTTGTTCCTCAATGCGTTGTCGAAGCCTTCCATCGTAAACATCAACAAGGTTGGTAGCGTGTCTTTAATTATCACTGATGAATGTATCAATTGTGATGTATGCGAGCCTGTATGTCCAAATGATGCCATTTTTATGGGGGAGGAGATTTATGAAATCCATCCAAACCTATGTACAGAATGCGTCGGGCATTTTGATCAGCCACAGTGTGCGCTTTTCTGTCCAGTCGACTGTATTCCGCTCGATCCGAATCATGTAGAGAGCCAAGACGACTTGATGGAAAAGTATAAAAAACTAATTGCTCAAAAAAGCGCAAGCAATTAGCCGAGAAATTTGTTAGGATACGCCCCGAAGTGAGCCAGACGATCGCTGCTGTGGAGATCTCCGTGATTGAAGCAGGGGAGGAAAGTCCGGGCTTCATAGGGCAAGGTGCCAGGTAACGCCTGGGCGGTGTGAACCGACGGAAAGTGCAGCAGAGAGTAGACCGCCTTCAATAACGTTTCTTTTCGGAGAAATGGAAGGTAAGGGTGAAAGGGTGCGGTAAGAGCGCACCGCATGGCTGGTAACAGTTCATGGCATGGTAAACCCCACCGGAAGCAAGACCAAATAGGGATCCTATAGGCATGGCCCATGCTGGATCCGGGTAGGTCGCTTGAGCGTATGAGTGATCATGCGCCTAGAGGAATGATCGTTCTAGACAGAACCCGGCTTATCGGCTCACTTCGATGAATTTTATTTTAATTAGTGCTTGACGTAACATTGTTTACAGCAGATAATGCGCGCACAGTTTTAGGCTATGTAGCTCAGTTGGTTAGAGCACCGCACTCATAATGCGGGGGTCACAGGTTCAAGTCCCGTCATAGCCACCATTTTTATAGACCACGTTTCCAAAACGTGGTCTTTTTTTATCTACAAGATTTAAACTTTAACAGCGAGACTTGGTCTTGTTTAAAAACCAAGGTTCATTCCTGTACTATCCCCAATATAACTTAAGCTACTTTTAGGCGTCTTTTTATAATCATAAAGCGTTGTTTTTGATAATTTAGCCAAGCCAAATTGATAAGAAAAGTTAAATTGCACCTGATTGATGTTGTATTGCGTTAACACCTCAGCGTGTTGTTGATTAATCTTTTCTAGCAATGTTTCAGCACGATCAAGGTCATCGAGATAATCTGGCTGATTCACATTTAAAATTAAAACCTGATTTGTGGATTCAGCCTCTCCAATGAAGGTATGGCGACTTTCAACTTGAGCATTTTTAATGTCATCAGAGATCAAACTAAAATTATTGGCTGACATTGTTTTGCTTTGGGAATAATTCCATAAATTGACAGAAAAAATCACAATGGTTAACAGCGCAATGATGTAGTAATGAATGTTCCATACAGATTGGCGTGGAATATTGGATTGAGCGTTTCTAAGGATTTGAGTTTCACTGATTAGATCGTGCAGAGATTGTTGGCTATTTCCATTAAAAATAGCCAAGTAGAAACAGGCAAAGACGATACTTTGAAAAAATGCCACAAGTAGGCTGAGTGAAAGATGCTGAGTTGAATATGTTTGTAAATAACCAGCAAAGCAAAATGGAATGATAAAGATACTTGATCTAACCAAAGAACGCATAAATGGAATTGAAGCACCATTTAAATCTTTTACCCTAATTTTACCCAGGATTTTCCCAATAGTTTTACCATTACCTATCTGGCTGTTAAAAGCAGCAAAATAAAATAGACAGAGGAGCGTACCTATACATTGGAAAATAAAAGGAGAATTTTCAAAATATGGGTAGAGTATTTTGCCCGTCACTAAACAGGCTACGCCGACGGTAATACAGTCGATGATAAATGCGAATATTCGAGGAAATATAGGGGCGGCTTTTTGAGTTTCAGTAGTAATTTCAGACATGGTTTTGGTTTAATTAAGTTTATGAAAATATTAATAATTAATGTAAATTTATTATATTATAAGTTTTTTAATGAAAAATAACCAGAAAAATATAGTTGAGCTATCACGCTTTTTAGCAAGATGTATTGAACTTTGAGTTATTTTTAAATTGGCGATTTATAGATGATTTACAAATTTTAGGCATAAAAAAACCAGCTTATCGCTGGGTTCTTTATTGCACCATTTTAATAAGACTTAAAATGGTGCCCGAGGCCAGACTCGAACTGGCACGCTTTGTGGGCGGGGGATTTTAAATCCCCTGTGTCTACCGATTTCACCACTCGGGCATGTGCGCAATAATAAAGGACAGTTTTTCTCTTGGCAAGCGTATTTATGTCGATTTGCTTTCTTTTCAATCAATTCATGTGCTTATGTTTGAAAATAAAGCATTTTAAGCCGTTGAATGGGTATTTTGTCATGATTTTTTCATCAATTTGAGATTAAAGCGAAATATTAAGCCTTTAAATTGATTGGATAAAAAAACTTAGAGGAAACCAACTTCAATGCCAAACTCAATTTCACGCCGTGAACTTATTCAAAAGTCATTAGCCAGTTTTGGGGCATTATCTATACCAGTGTCGTTGACTGCTTGTGGGAGTGATAACAACGACTCAACATCTCCTACTACAAAAGTTGAATTTTTACATGGTGTTGCCAGTGGCGACCCATTAAAAGACCGTGTGATTTTGTGGACACGTATTACACCACAGGATACGTCTTTGCGTTTAGAAGTGGTTTGGGAAATTGCCACAGACGATAAATTTACGCAAGTGATCAATACTGGAAAAGTACAAACAGCATCAGCTCAGGATTTTACCGTTAAGGTCGATGCAGACAAGCTTAAGTCCGGGCAAACTTATTATTATCGTTTTAAATTTGGTTCGGTGATTTCGCCAGTAGGGCGTACCAAAACATTACCTGAAACCACCAGTTCGGTGCAGTTTGCGGTGTGTTCATGTTCAAACTATCCTGCTGGCTATTTTTATGTATATAAGGAAATGGCAAAACAAGAGGTCGATGCGATCATCCATTTGGGAGATTACATCTATGAATATGGTAAAGATGGATATGCCACAGAAGAGGCAGTAAAGTTGGGTCGTACCCTCGCTGCTGACAATGATAAAGAAATTATCAAGTTGGATGATTACCGTAAACGTTATGCGCTTTACCATACTGACAGCGATTTACAGGCTGCACATGCGCGTCATCCTTTTATCGTGATTTGGGACGACCATGAACTGGCAAATGATACATGGAAAGATGGTGCAGAAAACCATCAAGCCAATGAGGGTAATTTCTTAGACCGTAAATTGGCGGCTTTACAAGCTTATTTTGAATGGATGCCGATTCGTCCTGTATCTGCAACAGATCATTTGAATATTTATCGCCAATTTAACTTTGGTTCATTGGTACAATTGACCATGTTGGATACACGTATTTTGGCACGTGACAAGCAACTCGATTATGCCAATTATATGACGGCTTCTGGTTTAGATATCGCTAAGTTCCAGACAGATTTAACCAGTACTACCCGTACACTGATGGGTTATACCCAGCGTGAGTGGCTACAAAAGAAAATGGCACAATCTACAGCGACTTGGAATGTATTGGGTCAGCAAGTGTTGATGGCAAAAATGTTAATCCCTGCTGAATTGCTATTGTCTTTATCTGCAATTACCAGTGGAAATGTTACCGCCGAAACTTTGGCAAAAATGAATCAACAGATCATCGAGTTAGTTACTTTAAAAGTTCGTTTGAAAAGTGGTGATCCAACATTAACCGCTGCAGAAAAAGCCCGTGTAACCACAGTTGCACCCTATAATTTAGATGCTTGGGATGGCTACTATGCAGAACGTGAAATTTTATATGGCACACTTAAAACATTAAATAAGAAAGTTGTGGTGTTGGCGGGGGATACCCATAATGCATGGTCTGCTGACTTGCATACTCAAGCGGGTGATTTTGTTGGGGTGGAATTGGCAACCAGTTCGGTCTCGTCACCAGGGATGGAAAAGTATTTAAGTATTCCTTTGGCACAGTTACAACAATTTGAAATGGCCTTCACCACACTCATTGATGAATTGAATTACACCAATTTAAATCAGCGAGGGTACTTAAAAGTGAGCTTTACAGCACAACAGGTACAAGCGGATTGGGTCTTCGTAAATAGCATCAAGGAAAAAACCTATACGGTGGATACGGCTCGTGCCCATCAAGTGGTTTTAAATAACAATTTGGTTGATGTAAAGACTGTTCAGAAAAGTGCATAAATTTTCAAGCCTAAAAAGCCGAGTTTAGATCACTCGGCTTTTTTAATGCTATAGATGGATTACATCATACTGTCCATATAGGCATCTAAATCTTCATATTTATAGGTTTTACACATTTCATTTTCATATTTTAATAGTTCTAAATGTAATTCTAAAAAGGTGACTAAGCGCTTTTGATAAAATTGATATTTCTCAGAATCTTTGGCTAAGAATCGCATTTTGAATTTGGCTTTCTTGGCTTGTTTATAAGCCCATAAACAGCTTTTTCGAATCTGTTGTAATTGGTAATATTCAGTGTCTTTGGTGCTATCTCTAAATAAATTTTCTTTATAAAATTTAACAAAACCAAAGCTCATTGCAAAGAAAAATAACAGACCTTGCAGTAGGGTGCTTTCTATAAAATAAAGATTGAGGGCTTGCAGGACGATCAATACCGCAAGCTTAAGCGGAATATTATTGAGTTGTTGGTATAAATGCGTTGAACTGTGTTTTATTTGTTTGATAATGATCGGAACAATAATCATAAAAAATAACATAATCGCTAAAGCGGCAATGCCATTGGCTTGAAAGCTATCGAATTGAGGAAAATGATTTGCAATATACTGACCTAAACTAAAATAGATGCTGCAAAAAATCATAATCGACAAAATCCAAGGAATAAACTCCTTTGCTTCATCTAGAAGCCCTTTGGTTTTAATTTGACTATAGAATAGAAAGTTGCGCTTAAATGCTTGTGGGTATTGTTGTTGTAATTGATTTAAATAGAGGGAAACTTGCTTGTTTTGAATCATATAGGCTTCGCTTATCTAAATTTCACTTTGGATATTAACATAAAAAACAATATAAAATTTTAGGCATAAAAAAACCAGCTTATCGCTGGGTTCTTTATTGCACCATTTTAACAAGAATTAAAATGGTGCCCGAGGCCAGACTCGAACTGGCACGCTTTGTGGGCGGGGGATTTTAAATCCCCTGTGTCTACCGATTTCACCACTCGGGCTTTACAAGATTGGAGGCGGAGGTCGGAATCGAACCGGCGTACACGGAGTTGCAGTCCGCTGCATGACCACTCTGCCACCCCGCCATGTCTTGGTGATGCACATATTAGCAATCTTTGAAAAAAAAACAATACTATAATTCATGCATATGCACATAAATTCAGCATATGAAAGAAAATTGTCTAAATAATCATGTATTATTTGCAAAATTGATTCATATCTACTTTGGAGATGTGCCGTGGCATTGGTATTGGATGGTCGCGCATTAGCGAAACAAATTGAAGCAGACTTGTTGACTCGTGTTGAAGCTATAAAAGCAAAAACAGGTCGTACCCCAATTTTAGCGACTATTTTAGTGGGTGATGATGGTGCATCTGCGACGTATGTACGCATGAAAGGAAATGCTTGCCGTCGTGTTGGTATGGATTCTTTAAAAGTAGAGTTAGGTAAGCAAACCACAACTGAACAATTATTGGCTGAAATTGAAAAATTAAATGCCAATCCTGATGTTCACGGTATTTTACTCCAACATCCTGTGCCTGAACAAATTGATGAACGTGCTTGCTTTGATGCCATTTCACTTGAAAAAGATGTAGATGGGGTAACTTGCTTAGGTTTTGGTCGTATGGCAATGGGTGAGGCTGCTTATGGTTCGGCAACACCTGCAGGTATCATGACGATTCTTCAAGAAAACAAGATTGAAATTGCTGGTAAACATGCAGTTGTGGTGGGGCGTTCGGCTATTTTAGGTAAGCCGATGGCAATGATGCTACTTCAAGCCAATGCAACAGTGACAATCTGTCATTCTCGTACACAAAATCTTGCTGAATTGGTAAAACAGGCTGATATAGTTGTCGGTGCAGTCGGTAAAGCTGAATTAATCCAAAAAGACTGGATTAAGCAAGGTGCTGTTGTGGTTGATGCTGGATTCCATCCTCGTGACGGTGGTGGTGTGGGTGATATCCAATTGGTCGGTATTGAAGATGTCGCTTCAGCTTATACACCAGTTCCAGGTGGTGTAGGTCCGATGACGATCACAACGTTGATTCGTCAAACTGTAGAAGCTGCTGAAAAAGCGTTAGCTTAAGTCCTGTTTTATTCTGGGCACAGTGAAAGCCATGCATTCACTGTGCTTAAATTCAGCCTACATTTACATAGCAATGTTTATTTTTCAGTAAAAGTAGGCAATATTGTCATTAGTTTAATGGTCATTGGCTTAACGCGTTTAAGATCTACTTTTAAGTAGCAGTATCTGAGACTTAACAAGAAGTATCTTCTCGAACCTTAGCACATGATGTTACTGTCTATCGAATATGAGGAAGAAGCTGTATTTCCTCAATATCAAAATAATAATTTTGGTCATATTTTGCATGAGCTGTACTTATCAATTTCCTAAAGCCCCACAACATTTACTTGATGCTTTGCATGAAGTGATTCCTCAATGTGAATTATTGGCACAGCAGTTGCCTGAAAGCCCAATTTCGTTATGGTTGATTCCACCTGTTTTTCCAACAGATCGTTTGGATGATGAGGTGATTCGCCGTATTTGGAATGATACACCGTATTGGATTTTTTGCTGGGCTTCAGGTTTAGCAATGGCACAATGGCTGATTGCAGAGCCACAGCATGTAAAAGATAAAGTGGTGCTGGATTTTGGTGCGGGATCAGGTGTGGTTGCAATTGCAGCCAAAATGGCAGGTGCAAAACGTGTCATCTGTTGTGATATCGACCCAATAAGTTTGGATGCTTGTCGTGAAAATGCTTTGCTTAATGATGTAGAGCTTGAATATCTTGATGATTTATATAAAGCCGAACAGGTTGATGTCTTATTGGCTGCAGATGTTTTATATGATCAATCTAACAGGTTCTTCTTGGATGAATTTTTAAAATTTGCACCAGAAGTATGGGTGGCAGATAGCCGAGTGAAAAACTTTAGTCATCCGAATTACCAAAAATTGGATGAACGAAGTGCAACTACTTGGCCTGATTTAGATGAAGCCAAAGAATTTAGAAATGTGAGTTTTTATAAGACGCTATGACAGCGTCTTATTTTATTCTGTAATACAAATCTCTTAAATCAAGAACAGGTATAACGTACTACATGTAAAGTGCTTGGGCGGGTATCTAAGGCTTGGCGTGTTGCATAATCTTCACTGTTATTTAGACTTGGCGTGTTGGAAAGCCCAAAAGATGTACGGCTATGCCCAAGTTGAACGCCAGCCTGATCTTTTGCTGTTTGCGGATTGATAATTTCATTGGTACTTAATACAGAAATTTTATAGTTTTTGTTTGCACCCAACACTTTTTGACATGCGCGCTGTAATTTATCCGCATCCAAATCACGATCTGCACGACCTGAAAGGGTATACGCAAGTGTTGCACTATCTGCTGTTTGATTTTCAATTTGATAACCCGTTACGCCATTGTATTGACGAGGGGTTGTTTGACATGCAGATAAAGCTAAAACGATTAATCCTAAACCTGCATAAGTGATTTTTTTCATCTTTTAAAGTCCTAGCTTTTTGAATTATTTTTAGTATGCCATAGCTTTGCAATTTTCACGATAAGTGAATTGCGTAAATAAAACAGCTTTTTCATGTGAACAAAAAAGCTGTTTTAAATGAATTAGATTGCAAAGTTTACTTTGAATTAATCATCTGTAATCAGGCTATGTTTTTTGGTATCTTTCATAAACACATAGGTGATTAGAGATAAACCGATCATAAAGGTAATGTAATAGAAGAAATAGTTTTCATGCCCAGCATTTTTAAAGCTTAGTGCAACTAATTCAGCCGTACCACCAAATACAGTGTTGGCAAGTGCATAAGGTAAGGCAACACCTAAAGCGCGAATATGCGGTGGAAATAATTCAGCTTTTACAACCGCGTTAATGGCTGTATATCCAGTCACAATGACCATACCACTCATACATAAGAAGAAAGCTGTTTTAGGATCCGTTGTCGAGCCTAAACCATTGAAAATAGGAATGGTAAATAACACACCGAGTACACCAAAAGTGATCATAATTGGTTTACGGCCAATTTTGTCTGAAAGTGCACCGACTGCAGGTTGAATCAACATAAAAATAAAGATTGCGGCTGTGGTAATTTCAGTTGCGGTGGTTTTTTCAAAGCCCGAAGTGTTGACTAAGTATTTTTGTAAATAAGTCGTAAATGTATTGAAGGCTAAGGTACCGCCTGCAGTCAGCATAATGACTGTAAATGCTTGTTTAGGATACTTGGTGAATAAGGCCAAAGCACCAGATGTTTCACCGCCATTTTTAGCTTGTTGTTGCGCTTGTTTAGATGATTCTGTTTCAACCAGACCACGACGAATCCAGAACACAACAATTGCAAGTAATGCACCGATAAAGAAAGGAACACGCCATCCCCATGCATGTAAGGCATCTTCAGAAAGATTATGTTGCAAGATAATCAGCACACAGAGTGCAAGTAATTGACCTGAAATCAGGGTGACATATTGGAAACTTGAGAAAAATCCGCGGTGATTTTTACCTGCCATTTCAGTTAAGTAGGTGGCACTAGAGCCATACTCACCACCAACACTTAAACCTTGTAATAAGCGCGCAAATAAAAGCAGTGCAGGAGCAAACATTCCAACTGAATCATAAGATGGCGCACAAGCAATGATTAATGAGCCAACACACATCAATGAAACAGAAAGTGTTAAACCCGCTTTACGACCTTTACGGTCAGCATAAATGCCCATGATCCATGCGCCGATCGGACGCATTAAAAAGCCTAAAGCAAAAACTGCAGCAGCTTGGAGAAGTTTGACCGTTTCATTGCCTTCTGGAAAGAACACAGGGGCAAAATAGAGGGTAAATGCGGCATAAACATACCAATCATACCATTCGACTAAATTACCAGCTGAACCACCAAGTATAGATTTGAAACGAGTTTTTCTATCAAGTTGCGAAGTGGCAACTTGAGGAGATGAATTGGACAAGGCAATTCTCCAAAAGAATATGCAAAATACAGCCTGTTTAACTTTCATTTTGGATGAAAATCAAAGCAGAAAAATCAAACAGAGAGAATTTCAGTCAGTATGACGAGGGAGATACAAATAATTACAATGCTCGTTATACGCTTGAATGAAAGCAGACCTTATTAGACTTTGGTCTTAGCTGTGTAGAGGGTTTATTGTTGATCCAGAATGAGAAAGTCTAGAAATAAATGAATAATTTTTTTAAAACAGGCATTTAATTTGAAATATTTTATAAATTATAAGAATTTAGCTTAAAGTTAAAGCATATTTGCTTGCATCTAAATGTATGAAATGTACACAATTTGATAAGCTGAGTTGGGAGAATTTAAAAATTTAATCTAGTCGTAAGCTAAGCAGTCATGCTATTTATAGCAACTAAATGTTCATTTTTGAAAATAAAACAATAAGGTTTCACATCTATGGACTTGATGATTCGACAACAGCAAACATTAGCATTGGTTAAGGCTCGGGGCTATGTCAGTATTGATGAGATTGCACAGCATTTTGCAGTTACCCCACAAACTGTACGGCGGGATATCAATCAATTGGCAGATGCCGGACTATTACGTCGTTATCATGGCGGCGCTGCGGTAGACTCAAGCGTCACCAATACCGCGTATAGCCAACGGATCAGCCATAATTTAGCGGCAAAACAGCGCATTGCAACAGCTGTTGCAAAGGCAGTTCCAGACCATGCATCTTTGTTTATCAATATTGGTACAACAACCGAAGCTATTGCCCATGCTTTATTACAACATCGTGGTTTAAAAGTGATCACCAATAACTTAAATGTGGCGAAAATTTTAAGTATGAATGATGATTTTGAAGTACTGATTGCCAGCGGAAAAGTACGCCCCGATGGTGGTGTGATAGGACAAGCCACCTCTGAATTTTTTAAACAGTTTAAAGTTGATTATGCCCTGATTGGTATCAGTGGGATTGATGAAGATGGAACGATGCTCGATTTCGATTTTCAAGAAGTGTCTGTCTCGCAAGAAATTATTTTAGGTGCTCGGCAGGTATTTTTAGCCGCAGATGAGAGCAAGTTTGGTCGTCATGCAATGATGCGCTTAGGCCATCTTTCTGAAATAGATCGGCTTTTTACCAATAAAGTGCCCACTGAAAATTATTTAAAACAAATTCATGCAGCAGAAGTGGCTTTAACTGTGGTTTAAGCTAATTTTAAAACCCATAGTGAAAATATGATAAACGTGAAATTGATCATTTTTTGATAGACATTGATTAAAAAACTATCTATTATTTTCTTAAATGAAAACAAACGAAAATATATTTTCAAAAATGATTGTGAATATATGCAAATGATCAAAGGTGGTGGCGTTTATGACACAAATCAATGAGCAACAAACTTATTATGATATTGCTGTAATTGGTGGTGGAATAAATGGTGTCGGTATTGCCAATGATGCTGCTGGCCGTGGTTTATCTGTATTTTTGTGTGAAAAAGATGATTTAGCCAGCCATACCTCGTCTGCAAGCAGTAAGTTGATCCATGGTGGTCTGCGTTATTTGGAACATAAAGAATTTCGTTTAGTGCGAGAAGCCTTAGCTGAGCGAGAAGTCTTACTTGCAAAAGCACCACATATCATTCGTCCTATGCGTTTTATCATGCCACATCAACCTCATTTGCGTCCTGCTTGGCTGATTCGTACGGGGCTGTTTTTATATGACCATTTGGGCAAAAGAGAGAAGCTTGCAGGTTCACATTTGGTTGAATTTGATCCTCATACCAGCCCACTAAAAACAGAAATCACACGCGGATTTGAATACTCAGATTGTGCTGTAGATGATTCACGCTTAGTGATTCTAAATGCGATGCAAGCACGTGAAAAAAATGCCACCGTGGTTACACAAACGCGCTGTATTTCAGCACTGCGTGAACATGGTTTATGGAATATCCAGTTTGAAAATGAGCAGGGCATTTATCAGATACAAGCGAAGGCTTTGGTCAATGCTGCGGGGCCTTGGGTTGCACAATTCATTAAGCAAGAGCTTCAGTTAAAATCGCAATATGGAATTCGTCTAATTCAAGGTAGTCATATTATTGTGCCGAAAATATATGACGGTGATAAAGCCTTTATTATGCAAAATGATGATCAACGTATTGTGTTTGCAATTCCTTATCTCAATCAATACACCATGATTGGTACAACAGACCGTGAATATTTAGCAGATCCGAATAATGTTGAAATTAGTCAGCAAGAGATTGATTATCTGCTTGATGTTTCCAATGATCATTTTAAAGTGCAACTGACTCAAGCTGATATTATTCAGACATTCTCAGGGGTGCGCCCATTGTGTGATGATGAGTCTGATAATCCAGCCGCAATCACCCGTGACTATACTTTGGCTTTATCACAAGACCATGAGAATGATGCGCCCTTACTTTCTGTGTTTGGTGGGAAGTTAACCACCTATCGACGCTTGGCTGAGTCTGCCATGGAGCATTTGCAGAAATTTTTCCCTAACGCTGGGAAAGCTTGGACTGAAAAATCCTTACTGCCGGGTGCTGAGAATTTGGTTTCTGTTGATGGATTGGTTTTAGAAATTCAAAATAAAATCAAAGGGCTTGATCATGAAACTGCAATCCGTTGGGCACATGCCTATGGAACCTATACATGGAAATTTTTAAATCATTCGACATCTGTTCATGAACTTGGTCAAGACTTTGGCCATGGTTTATATGCCCAAGAGGTCGATTATTTGGTTGACCAAGAGTGGGCGGTCACCAGTCAGGATATTTTAAAGCGCCGTAGCAAGTTATATTTAAAATTTACTAAAGCTGAAATTCAAGCATTGGATGAATATTTGCTTGAATTGCATGAACGCCGCTTACAGAAAGATGTTGCCTAAGCAAAAGTGGAAATATATACCTTTGCACAAGGTACGTTATGACCAATCAAAGGTATATAAAACGCGTTGGGTTTCAGGTTGGTAATACATTAAAATCCAATCTGCCCCATGTGAACAATATTCCCAGCCAGCAACAGCTGCAATAAAATAATAACGCTTGCCATCACGGTCATAAATATGAACCTCTTGATCATCACGGTCTGCGTTGATGTAGCGTAAATCAAAATGTTCATCAATCGGATAAGTCCAGTTTCCACCGCCACATTCACCCCCTAATTGGTCAAGCAGGGTTGTTGCAGAATCATTTTGATATTCAATGCGTGATGTTGAAATGACTTTTCCAGTTTCAGCAAAGCGCTGTTTAAGCTGCACGTAATCTTCATACATTTCTTTATGATGGGTTTTTAGATCGGCCCCGCAATCAGGATTCTCTAAAGCAAAATATCTTTTGTTTGCTAACCATTCATATTGATTTTGTTGATTTAATTGCATAATAAACCAATTTTCATTGGCAAATGCATCAGAAAATTCTGTGGTATCACTTCCGATATAACCTTCATAAGGTTCAATCGGATTGAGCAAATGAATTTTTCCTTGCCATGCTGGATTGATTGCGGATAAATCAATTGAAACAAGTGGAAGTAAATGTTGAGCTAGAAATAGACTTGAAGGGGCGAAGACGACTTCGTGGTCAGGTAACAGGGTTAGATAAGGTTGAATTGTGGTAATGTTTTTAATTGGTGTCATTGCGCTTATTTTTAGATATTGAATGATTGCATTAAATCACAAAAAAGACCGAACGCGTCGGTCTTTTTGCTCGGCTTAATCAGTCAGCCATAAAGCGCCTAACTTTTCATCCCACTCACTTGGGGTGATGACCATACGACCTGCATTGGGGGTTAAGGTAATCTCACTAAAGAAAACATCGTCTTGAGATAATAAGAAATCGATTCGACTATAACCATATTTGAAACAAAGATCTTCTGACAGTTGAAGCATTTTATTTAATTTTTGCGGTCGTGCTAAACAGCTTGGCGTATTACTTTTTAGATCAACGGTAAAGGGTTGCAGCACCCAAGATGTGTCATACATATTTGAATAATCCACGCCTTGGCTGTCTTGTACATCGACTTCAATATATCGAGGCTGACCTTCAAAACAATGAACACGGCATGTTGTAATGGTCAGCTTATTGTCTTGATCAACAAATAAATCAATATGTTGTTCGGCCAAAATTAAAGGAACAATGTCTTTGTAATGCCATTCCCGTTTTCTAAAATACATATTTTGTTTAAGGTGGTGATTGAGTTTGTGCTGCGCTTTTTTGATATCAAATTGCGCTTTATCATTACAGACAATTGCACTGCCACTGTCATGATTGCATTTTAAAACAAACTTGTTGGGAAGTTGATTAAAGTCAATTTCCTCAAAGCACTTATATACACCAATCAGTGGAACAAAATGGGAACAACAAATTTTATCTGCAAGCATTTCGCGGACAGCAAATTTATCCGCCAATTTCGTATGTAAGGGCGCTCTTTCATAGATCATTCTGGCGGTGACTTTTTCATTGAAACTTTTAGGCTGATCAAAGTTCGGGGTATAACCCAATTTAGCAATAAATCTTTTGGTGAGATAGCGTCTATCTGAGACAAATTTGGCTCTAATAACTTTTGCCGAATAAATAATATTTTCTAACATGATTAAAAAAAATCAATAAAATAAAGTAATGTTTGAATTATAGAGAAAATATGAATTTTGTATATGGAAACAGTAATCATTTGTATTTTTATTACATAATTGTAATGAATACCTAAACAATAAGGTGATATGTTTCATATTAATTAAAAAAGACCGCTATGTAGCGGTCTTTTTGTATGACTTGATTTTAGCGATTAAGCAGATTTTTTAACAGCTTCTAAAAGCTCATTTTGACGAGTTTTAAGTGCAGCAGGTAAACGTTCACCAAGTTTATCAAATAACTCAGTGTGGCTTTCGATTTCTTTGATCCATTGATCTTTGTTCTGAGAAGTCACAAGATTAAATTGATCTTTAGTGAAGTCAGAACCTGTCCAGTTCAATTGTTCATAGGTTGGAACAAAACCAATTGGTGTTTCTACTGCTTCAGCACGACCTTCACAACGGTCAATGATCCACTCAAGCACACGCATGTTTTGACCAAAACCAGGCCATACAAAGTTGCCTTCAGCATCGCGACGGAACCAGTTTACGTTATAAATGCCAGGAAGTTTATTGCCTGCAGCTTTCGCTTTAGCACCAACTTCTTCACCCATTTCTAACCAATGAGAGAAATAGTCAGCCATGTTATAGCCAGCAAATGGAAGCATTGCAAATGGGTCACGGCGTACAACACCTTGTTGACCTACTGCAGCTGCAGTTGTTTCAGAACCCATTGTTGCTGCTTTATAAACACCATCAACCCAGTCAAAAGCTTCTGAGATTAAAGGTACTGTATCTGCACGACGACCACCGAAGATGAATGCAGAAATTGGTACGCCAGCTGGATTTTCCCAGTCAGCATCAATAGAAGGGCATTGACCCGCTGCAACAGTGAAACGCGCATTTGGATGTGCTGCTTTTTCACCAGCAACATGCGGTTGGCCTTTCCAGTTGGTCAAGTTAGTAGGTGCTTCTTTAGTTAAGCCTTCCCACCATACGTCACCATCATCTGTTACCGCAACGTTTGTATAGATGACATCTTTATGAAGTGTCGCCATACAGTTTGGATTTGTTTTGATGTTTGTACCAGGTGCGACACCAAAGAAACCAGCTTCAGGGTTGATTGCATATAAGCGACCATCTTCACCTGGTTTGATCCAAGCAATATCGTCACCTACAGTTTCAATTTTCCAACCTTCATAACCTGCAGGTGGAATCAACATCGCAAAGTTGGTTTTACCACATGCAGATGGGAATGCCGCTGCAATATAGTGTTTCTCACCTTGTGGATTGGTCACGCCAAGGATCAACATGTGTTCAGCTAACCAGCCTTGTTGACGACCCATAGATGATGCAATACGTAAAGCAAGGCATTTTTTACCCAATAATGCGTTACCGCCGTATCCTGAACCGTAAGACCAGATCTCACGAGTTTCTGGATAATGCACGATATATTTTTCTGGGTTACAAGGCCATGCAACATCTTTTTGACCTTCAGCCAGCGGAGCGCCAACAGTATGTACGCAAGGAACATAGTCGCCATCAGTGCCTAGTACGTCATAAACAGCTTTACCCATACGAGCCATTTTACGCATACTTACAGCAACATAAGGAGAATCTGTAATTTCGATACCGATGTGAGCAATGTGAGAACCTAATGGACCCATAGAGAATGGAACCACGTACATGGTACGTCCTTGCATTGCGCCATCAAACAAACCGTTAAGGCGAGTACGCATCTCAGCAGGAGCTTCCCAGTTGTTTGTCGCACCAGCATCTTCTTGTTTTTCAGAACAGATGTATGTACGACCTTCAACACGCGCTACGTCAGACGGATCAGAATTCGCTAAATAAGAACCAGGATGTTTTTCTTGGTTCAACGCTTGCATAGTGCCGTTAGCGATCATCAAGTCGATGTAACGTTGATTCTCTTCTTCGCTTCCGTCACACCATTCAATTTTTGCAGGTTTAGTTAATTTAGCAATTTCTTCAACCCATGCAATGAGCTTGGGATGACGAACGAATTCTGGTGCGTTCACTTGGGTCATGGTGAGGCCTATCTAAAATATGTACAATTTTGTGTACAAATAATAATCTGAATGAAGGGATACTACATTCAAATTTAAGTATGAAAAAAAGTGGTGGTATTAAAACATATATTCATAAAAAAAATAAGACTAAAGGCTTAAAAGATACCAATGCTCGAATTTTCACTAAGTGTTTGATTTGTATTGTCTAACATGGATTATTGTTTGATTTTTATTGGTATTTTTAAATAGAATGTAGGGTATTTTAATTGTAAATAATAATAGTTTACAATAAGTTGAAATTATAAGATTTACTAAATTAATTATTGATTTAATAAATGGGCATAATTCGAATTTTACATAAAGGTGCTTTTATTTGTTTAGAAAATCGACGAAATTAGTGCAAATACTTCAAAATAATCAAGCTTATGGACACAGAACTCAAGCCTCTTTCAATGATTTACAATGAAAAGTCAGGTTTTCATGCCAATCAGAAAGATGATATTTATGAAAAACTCATGACCATCTGGACCTCACATGGCTTTGAAATTCAAGTTTTTGATATTGGTTCAGAGCCTGATATAAAAACCCTGATGCAAAAAATCTTTCAACGTCATGCACAATACTCAGATTGTGGTGTCATTGTCGCTGCTGGTGGTGATGGTACGTTGAATGCAGTCGCCTCGCAAATGTTAAAGCAAAAAATTCCTATGGGAATACTACCTTTGGGTACTTTTAATTATGTGGCGCGTGTTCTACATATCCCCTTGAATATTTTAGAAGCAGCCAATGTGATTGCCACAGGGGAGCCGCGTGCATCACATGTGGCCTGTATCAATGATCAAATTTATTTAAATAATGCCAGTTTAGGTTTATATCCTTTGTTTATTAAAAAACGCGAAGAATATAATCGTCGGTTTGGACGCTTTCCTTTAAATGCTTACACGTCTGGTTTGGATGTACTGATTCGTGATCGTAAAGAACTCAAATTAGAGATCGAAGTAGATGGGCAAAAGTATCCTGTAAAAACACCACTGATTTTTTTTGGTAACAATCAACTGCAATTAAAAGAATTGAATTTAAAAATTTCGAAATGTGCAGAGGTGGGGGAAATTGCCGGTGTGGTGATCGCCAAAGGGGATAAAGCCACTTTATTTAAAACCTTGTTTCAAACCATTCGTGGAAAATTGGAAAACGCTTCCGATGTGTATAGTTTTGGTGCACAAAAAGTCATTGTCTATTCAAAAAAGCCTAAACTGACCGTTGCTGTCGATGGAGAAATTGTTTCAATGACGACCCCATTAACCTTACACGTAGAAAAAAATGCTTTAAAAATTATGGTGCCGCATGTTATTGCATCTGTCTGATCTACATTTTGGTACTGAGCGTCCAGAGTGTATACGGGCGATTCAAAAGTTTTGTGCTGTGCATAAACCAGAAGTGGTTGTGGTGAGCGGTGATTTAACTCAACGTGCTAAATTTAAAGAATTCTATGCATGTAAGCAGTTTTTAGAATCACTAAACATCCCTTATTTTGTGGTGCCTGGCAACCATGATATTCCTTTGTATCATGTTTGGAATCGTGCCTTTAGACCATTTGGTTTATATCAACTGTTCTTTGGCAGTTTAGAACGCAGCTTATTTACAGAGCATTTTTATTTAATTGGCATGAACAGTATTCGTCGCCGTTATCATACACGCGGACATATTTCATTTGAGCAAATTCAAAATGTAAATCAGTTGTTGACCAATGCACCAAAAAATAAATTAAAAATAATCGTTAGTCATCAACCTTTTTATACCTCAAATGAAGACCATCACTTAAAAGATTGTCCGGCTTTAGGGCAGTTTGCCATTAAAGAATGGGGACAACATCAACTGTATGCTTTATTGCACGGTCATTTGCATTTAGTTGCGGTCTATGATCTGAATCAAGCCTTTGCGCTAAATTTAAAACAACCAGTTTATGAGGTTCATGCGGGTACAGCAGTTTCTCGACGTTTGCATAAAAATATACCCAATAGCTTTAATGTGATTCATCAAGATGGGCGCTTTGAACATTATTTTTTTGATGAACAATTACAGGAATTTATTGCCAAAACTGCGGTAAAAAATTCTGAATTAGACATGATTTGATACAAAAGAAGAAAAAACATACAAATTAAATAAATTTTTTTTCGTTTTCCCCTTGAAGCGTTTATTTCCATCCCCACAAATGTGACATACAAATATTTTGTCGATGACCTAGGAATAAGAAGTCATCTTCGCTGAGTAATCAATGACATTTTAAAATGTCTATGGAGTTAGAAATGAGCAAGATTCGTCCTTTACATGACAACGTTGTGATCCGCCGTGTTGAAAAAGAAACTAAAACAGCAGGTGGTTTGATTTTAAGTACTTCTGCAGCTGAACAGCCTGCTCAAGGTGAAATTCTTGCTGTAGGTAATGGCAAAATCACTGATAACGGTGTACGCGCTTTAGACGTTAAAGTTGGCGATAACGTACTGTTTGGTGCTTATGCAGGTACTAAAGTTAAAGTTGATGGTGAAGAACTTCTTGTGATGAAAGAATCTGACATTTTAGCGGTATTGGAAGGTTAATCTTCTGCTGTTGAGATGGGTTTTCATCCAAAAATATTGGTCAAAATTTAAAATTTATAAAGATATCTGGAGTTTAGTATGTCAGCTAAAGACGTAAAATTTGGTGATTCAGCGCGTTCAAAAATGATCGCGGGTGTAAACGTACTTGCAGATGCAGTAAAAGTAACTTTAGGCCCTAAAGGTCGTAACGTTGTTATTGATCGTTCTTTCGGTGCACCACACATCACTAAAGATGGTGTAACTGTTGCTAAAGAAATTTCTTTAAAAGACAAATTCGAAAACATGGGTGCACAATTGGTTCGTGAAGTTTCTTCAAAAACCAATGATATCGCAGGTGACGGTACAACAACTGCAACTGTACTTGCTCAAGCGATTTTAAATGAAGGGATCAAATCAGTCACTGCGGGTATGAACCCAATGGATTTGAAACGTGGTATCGACCTTGCGGTTAGAGCTGTTGTTGAAAATATCAAAGCAACTGCTAAACCAGCTTCTGATACCAAAGCAATTGAACAAGTCGGTTCGATTTCTGCAAACTCTGATGAAACTGTAGGTAAGTTGATTGCGCAAGCAATGGAACGCGTTGGTAAAGAAGGCGTGATTACCGTTGAAGAAGGTTCAGGCTTTGAAGATGCGCTGGATGTTGTAGAAGGTATGCAGTTTGATCGTGGTTATATCAGCCCGTACTTTGCAAACAAACAAGATACTTTGACTGCTGAACTTGAAAATCCATTCATTCTTCTTGTTGATAAGAAAATTGGTAATATCCGTGAATTGATTACAGTTTTAGAAGCTGTTGCAAAAACAGGTAAACCATTACTCATCATCGCTGAAGATGTTGAGGGTGAAGCACTTGCAACACTGGTTGTAAACAATATGCGCGGTATTATCAAAGTATGTGCGGTTAAAGCACCTGGTTTTGGTGATCGTCGTAAAGCAATGCTTCAAGATATCGCGATCTTGACAGGTGCTACTGTGATTTCTGAAGAAGTAGGCATGTCTTTAGAGCAAGCAACGCTTCAAGATTTAGGTACTGCACATAAAATCACGATTTCTAAAGAAAATACTGTGATTGTTGATGGTGCTGGTGATGCAAATCAAATTGCTGAACGTGTAACTCAAATTCGTGCTCAAATCGAAGAATCAACATCTGAATACGATAAAGAAAAACTTCAAGAGCGCGTAGCTAAACTCGCTGGCGGTGTTGCTGTAATCAAAATTGGTGCTGCAACTGAAGTTGAAATGAAAGAGAAGAAAGACCGTGTAGATGATGCGCTTCATGCAACGCGTGCTGCGGTTGAAGAAGGTGTTGTTGCAGGTGGTGGTGTTGCGTTGGTACGTGCAGCTAAAGTACTTGACGGTCTTGTTGGTGCAAATGATGACCAAACTGTAGGTGTGAACATCCTTCGTCGTGCGATCGAAGCGCCACTTCGTCAAATCGTGTCTAACGCGGGCGATGAGCCATCAGTTGTGATCAATGCAGTGAAGAGCGGTGAAGGTAACTTTGGTTACAATGCTGCAACTTCACAATATGGCGATATGTTAGAAATGGGTATCCTTGACCCTGCTAAAGTAACGCGTTCTGCACTTGAGCATGCTGCATCTGTTGCTGGTTTGATGTTAACGACTGAATGTATGATTACTGATATCCCGGAAGACAAACCTGCTATGCCTGATATGGGCGGTATGGGTGGTATGGGCGGAATGATGTAATATCATTTCAATCTCCGATCATAAAA
The DNA here is from genome assembly GCF_009668065.1 of Acinetobacter sp. RIT698. NCBI lineage: Bacteria > Pseudomonadati > Pseudomonadota > Gammaproteobacteria > Moraxellales > Moraxellaceae > Acinetobacter > Acinetobacter sp. RIT698. The sequence continues at coordinate 65,580 of NZ_WJYH01000005.1, read as the reverse complement.
AATCCTCGCTATATGCGGGGATTTTTTTATTTAATTTGTCTGATCCTTAAAAAGTCTCTTCTAGTTCTCCTATAGCGTGATACAGAAATTGTACGTAAGCGTCCGCTAAAGCACCACTACAAAAATTAATCATAGACGCTTATTTTCGTACCCACTTATTTATTAATGGGTACTAAATTTATGAATCAAGAACTGGCTGTCATTGATGCTGATCGTGTAAAAAGAAAACGTCGTACTTAGCGTAATGACTTCAAACGTGAACTCATTCAAAAATGTCATCATCCACATATTTCTATTGCTAGCGTTGCATTAGAACACGGGATCAACACCAATTTACTCAATCCTTGGGTTAAAAATGCATCTCTTGAAAATGCGATCTTAAACGTAGAACCACGATCAAATTTCATTGCTATACAGAACACACAATGAGATTACATTTAAGATCCAGATAGCAAAATCAGATCAATCTCTTCAGTTCACATGGCCAATGACAGATATGGCATCACTTGCTCAACTTATTCGTGAATTGACATCATGATCCGTATTGATGAAATCTGGCTTTCTACCCAAGCTCTAGATATGCGAGCAGGTACAGTCGCTCTGAACCATGGATTTGAATCAGTTCACCGAGGCAATCATGATTATAGCGTGGTTAATATGGTCGTTTGAGACGTTTAGCAAATGGAATTCATAGAACTACTGCAATCATCCAGGATCTTAGAGTTTCTACTGAAATATCAAAGTGATGAAAAGTTGTGAGCTTTTCATGCGCTAAAGTTGGACTAAAGCCATGGAGCTGATCTGCAACGATGGTTAAGCACTGTGATCGAATATCTTCAGATAATTTTGAATTACTAGGGCGACCGCGACCAGCATGTGCCAATGCAGAAGAACCTTGGCTTTTATATTTCAGTAGTAGCCGACGAATTTGACGTGGGGAAATATGCAGTAGTTGAGCAGCTTGAAGCTGGGTAAGGCATTGATCACAGACTTCTTGCAAGACTGATAAACGTTTGAGTTCTTTATCCGACATAGACACAAACATATTAAATCGTCCGCTAAGAAATTCTTGAAAAATGAATATTCTAAAGGTGACATTTTTATTGGTGAAAATATAGACACTTTAAATGGGTTCTAACATAATGGTTTCGCATAAGCGCCCATTATGTTAAATGTGGAGATATTTACTGATTTTTAGTTAAGTTGTGTTAAAAAATATTAACAGTTGGTTTAAAAAATAATCTATAATTCATTTTAGAAAAAATGAATAGATAAAAACAGAGAATCATCATATGAAACATAACTATCTTTATCAGTATGTATTAGCACTTTTTTTAGTTTTCTTAACAGTATATACACATGCGGACTATACTGGTGAAAGATATGGTTTAACGGCATTAACGGCTCAAAATCAAAATATACAATCATGTACTCCAGGGATTAATGCCATATCCCGTCAAATTATAACAGGCAGTACGGATATTGGTGGCCCATTACCTTTCAGTAGAAATTACGAAACAGCTTTGCAACTAGGTTTTATTCCAACACTTCGTTCTGGTGATGCAAAGAGTTTAGATGAAGCTTTCGCTATCACCTATTTAGAAAACAGAGCCTTACTTGGAATGGGATGGTCTCATAATTATGATTATCGACTACAAACAATAGGGACTCGTGCATTTACTCTGAATATGCCAGGCAGTGGGTTACCATTACTTTTTGCAAAACAAGCGGATGGGTCCATTCGTTTATCAAATTCTAGTCTCGCTCCAATCACTACAGACTTAGAATATAAAATAACTGACAATAATCTAACAGTGATAGTTAATATCAATGGCACAGAAATTACCTTCCAATCTTTATCTGGTTCAAGAGCGTTAATACAAAATTTTCAAGCCACTCAAGTTAAATACTCTGGCGGTAAAGTTATTACAATGACATATACCCCAGCCACTACCTCTGGAGGAGCTGTTATAGGATATCTCGTTACAGGGGTATCAGATAATTTAGGAAATAAAATATTAATAAATCGTAGAAATATGAATGGGTCTGATACTTCGACGTTAGGATTTCAACTCCAAGGGTTTATATCAAGTGTAGAAACTCTATCAAATCCATTGAATAAACAGACAGCAACCTATAATTATAGTATCCAATCCATCCTGTGGAATGGTAGCACAAAGAATTTTCCAATCTTGACTCAAGTTACATCAACTATAAATGGTACAGAAGACTATAACTATACAAACTATCTACATAATGGTTTATTCAATGACAGCGCTAAAACAAAATATGGTGTAAATATCCCAATTTTGTCTAAATATTCAAAATCTGGACAAGCATTGTTAAATTGGGAAGCCTCAGCGAATAAGATAGCCTCATTCACGGATAAGAGTTTGGATTATTCTAGCTTGACTTATGCTGAGCTTGCTTATGGTGGGACTTTAACACTTTCTACTCCAAACTCATTTACAGCCACCCCATCTACTGAAATTTTTGATATAAACGATACTTCTGATAGCATTATTTATAATAGTAAGAGTTCGTTACCTTGCTTAAGTGTTGGTGGTAAACCTGTTAAAGAACTCGTGTTTTCTAAAAAAATTAGAAAACTCACTTCTACTACAGATAAAATTGGGAATAAGTCTACTTTTGCTTATGATTCAAGTAACAGATTAACATCGTGGGTTGAAGCAGTAGGATCGTCGAGTCCTCGTACAACTACTTTAAGCTATAACACTAATTTTAGTATTCCAAGCACAATTCAACGAGCAAATCAGACCCAAACGAATACGATTAATACAATTGGGCAAATTACTCAGTCTGTATTAAGTTCGTCTCAAGCAGGAAGTATTTCTAAAGCAACTGTATATACATACTTGAATAATGGATTACTAGACAGTGTAGATGGACCTCGTGCAGGCACACTTGATAAAATAACATTCACATACGATAGCTATGGTAATAAAACTTCAGAATCTCAAATCGTAAATAATATCACCAGAACGACTAGCTATGTGGGTTATAACTCGCTTGGTCAACCTGAACGTATCGTTTATCCATCAGGATTAGTGGATAAATTTATATATAACACAGATGGGACAGTCGCCAGTAAGACGACAGGTGTCGGCACTTCAACCTCAGCCATTACAGGAAAAACCATCAGTTATACCTATGATGTCTTAAAACGTTTAAGTTCTGAAACGAATCCAGATGGTGAAAAAACTTCTTATTTTTATGATCTTGCTGGTCATATTATTAAAACAGTTTCCCCAGATGGTAGTGTAACCAATAAGAGCTATTATGGTAATAGTGTAGTTGCTTCTGAAAAACTCACAGATAGTACTGGTGCAACCATTTTTAGTCAAAGTTCCACAACATTGGATGTAAATAGACGTCCGCTTAGAACAATGAGTGGTACCGATACCGCTAAAAACTGGGTGGACAATATTTATGATCTCAATGGAAATCTCATTCAAAGTACATCGGCATTAGGCATTACCGAAAAATGGTCTTATGATGCATTTAACCGTGTACTGACTCATATTGATGGCTTAGGTAATGTTGATACCAAAACTTACGACTTACAAGATAATACATTAACTGCTTTAGATGCATTAAATGCGGGTACAAATCCTTATTCTTATCGCAATGGTAAAGTTTTAACTAAAGAAATCAATACAGACTATGGAACCAAGTCTTATACCTACAATGAAGCTGATCTACTGACTCAATCCCTATATGGGACTCGTAAGTGTGATAATACCAATATTGATGCTTTAGAGCGAGTAGGACAAACAGCCTGTACGAATGCTTCTGCAACAACGCCTGCAACACTACTCAGTAATCTTAGCTTTGGTTATGACCAAACCCGTTTTGGTCGTTTGGATAAGGTAACATCTGCTGATACTGCTTATGGTGTTGATACCGTTTATATCTATGATATTTATGATCGTATTATCGGTAAATCTCAAACCAATAAAACCATTACGACTTGGGCAGGGACTAAACCAATTTTATCTGTGGGTTATGCTTATACCCTTGGTGACAAGCTAAGTGCTGTAACATTACCATCTGGTCGAAACCTTGTTTATACTTATGATGCCACTAAAAAAAATCTTCTAAGCAATATTACTTTGGATGGTACTTCCCTCATTCGTGCAATCACTTATGATGCTGGTGGCCAGATGACAGGTTGGAATTGGGGGACTGGGGCTGCAAGTTACACATGGGCTTATGATGTTTCTAAAAGTGGCGTAGTTCAGTCGATTAGCAATAAAAATAATGCTGGGGTGGTTAACTATAGTTTAGTTTATGGCTTTGATAATGATGGTCGTATTAACAAAATCACGCGTAATAATGGTCTCGTGGATAGCTTTGGTTACAACAATGCAGATCGTCTTTTGAATGAGACTCGTGTAAATGGTACAAGCAATGTTTTCGGTATTACGTATACGTATGACAAAAATGGTAACCGTTTAAGCCTTGCTGCTACAGGGACACACCAACAACCTCAGGCAAGTGTTGCTTATACCTATACGGGTAATAAGTTAGCCACAATTGCAGGTATTGCGACACCTCATACAGCGAATGCTGAGTTGATCTATGGTGGATTTACACCTACATATGACAATGCAGGCAATCGTCGTGAGGATAAAACTACAGGTGGGGTTGTTACTGCACCTCAGTACTACATGACTTACAACCATAAGAATGAGCGTACTGTTCGTGGTTATCAAGCGAATGGATCAGCATGGAAAGCGAATGCTGTTCAGTATATTTATGATGAAAACAGTCATTTGATTGGTGAATATAATGCAGATGGTATCCCACAGGTTGAATATGTGTGGATGGGTGATAAGCCTGTTGCTGCTATTTATGGTTCAGGTACTGCAACTAAAGTTTACTGGATTTCAACGGATGCACAAAATACCCCACGTCGCTTAATCAGTGCAACTGATGGTACAACTACAGCATGGGCATGGGATTCAACAGCATTCGGTGTGGGCGTTCCAAGTGTTCAGACCATCAAGTTTAATCTACGCTTCCCTGGTCAATACTATGATGAGTTAACTAAACAGCATTATAACCATAACCGTTTCTATAATCCTGCTTTAGGGCGTTATGTTGAGCCTGATCGTATTGGTTTAGAAGGTGGATTGAATCCTTATATTTATGTGGGTGGGAATCCTGTTAATAATTATGATATTGAAGGGTTGAGTCCTCGTAATAATAGAATTGCAAATATTCGCCCAACATCAGATCCTTTAATTGTATCAACAGTTTTAAGGCTACAACAGGATATCAGATTACATAATCCGAACTTTAAGTATAATGTAATAGTTCCAGCAGGACAGCCGACATTTACTATGCGTGATGTGTTCTTATTGCAAAGAGAACTTAGTAGATATTCAAATTCAAATTCTCTACCTTTATTGAAGGGTGCGACTAGAAGTACAGAATTTTCAAATAACTGGCAAAGAGCAAGTATTTCTGAAGCTGTTAGAAAAATAGCTGGAGAAAATCCGCGAATTTATAACACATTTAATCGAGAAAAAACGATTTTTGAAAATAGAAATAATGGAATGCAAGTTATGTATGATCTTTCTGGTAATTATTTTAGGATTAACAACCCAAACATCAATTCAACTAGAAGCTTTACGGGATTAAATGGAGAAAATGTTAGTAATAAACTATTACCTAATGGTACACAGATGGGGCGATCAAAGGCAGAATATCAACAAGTAACACATTTTTATGCTTTACCATGATGAGTATTCACATATGATTTGCTTTATTGTTCCACATAACCAAGATGCCATAGAAAAACATAACCACGGTATTGAAGATACTAATATTATGACTATAGTTCCTATAGAGGAGAAGTACATTAATACTTTATGGGGAATTAAATTTTTTGATGAAATTAATCAAAAATTTGGTCTAATGATTAGTACTGGTGAGGATGAAAATATTTCAGGACAAGAGCTTTTAAAAGAAGTTCTTGTCCTTACTAAAAAATACATTAATAGATATCCTGAAAATCACTATTTATATATGATTAAAGCTTTACTCGAAGAAGCAATAGAGAGAAAAACTGAATTAAACATATATTTATAACCTGTCTTTAATTTTTAAAAATTTATTTATTAAAGAGATATTTTTACATAAAAACTGGCTTTGTTCAAAGCCTTACTTAACTCTTTGGTTTAGGTTGGGCGGCGCCAGATTACTCGACAATTTGTAGTAGACAAAAGCATATTGATATTGCGATTAGCTATCAAAAAGTAGCGACGCCTAACATCCCCTCATCGATTCTACAGGTTTGAAGTTTTTAGATGAGGGTAAATGGAAACGTAAGAAACATCAACCTCAATATCGTCGCTAATGGCGTAAACTTAATATCGGTATAGATGCTAAAACCTTACAAATACGAGCTGTTCAGCTCACGAAGAACAATGTGAGTGACTCTCTGGTTATTGGAGACTTAATTGCTCAATTTCCATTGGATGAGCGGATTGACTCTGTCTATACTGATGGGGCCTATGATACAAAAGATTGCCCACAAGTGATTTCAGATCGACAAGCACATACTGTAGTTCCACCAAGAAAGGATGCCAAGCCTTGGAAAGACAAAAAGTAAGATCTATAGAAAGGAATAAATTATTAAAAATGGTTAAGTGTCTAGGAAGAGCTATATGGAAAAAGTGGTCTGGGTACCATCGCCGAAGTTTGGTCGAAATTATGATGCGCACTGCATAATATATAGGACGATAAATTAATAGCAATGAGCTTTCCTCAGCAAATATATATTCACTATCAGGATAAAGCGAAAATTGCTCTTTTATGATTTCAATGGCTTGGTCAGACAATGGTACAACATGCATTCTGTTCTTTTTCATATTGCGCTTGCCAGCCAAAATATCAGTCCTCGATACTGCTGGAATCGTCCATGTCTTATCTTCAAAATCAATATATTCCTTTTTTCCTCGACGTATCTCAATGCTTCTAAGCCATGTGTATGTTGCGGCTTTAATAGCATTTCGTGTGCTAATTGAGCCACCGTATGCATTGAGCTTAGGCAAAAGTACTTTTTTTTCAGACTCAGTTAGTGGTCTGGCATGGGTTACATCTGGCTGTTTAATGTAACCCCTAAGAACATAAGTAGGATCTATAGAAATACGTTTTGTGATAATTGCATATTCCATAACTTCACCGATGATTTGTCTTACAAAAATTCCTTTAACCTCTCCTGTACCTCTTCCTGATTTTTTGATTCTTGCCATAGTGCTATCAAGCACAGTTTTAATATCAATAGAGTCAATCTCGTGAATAGGTTTATTACCGATAAGAGGATAAACATCTTTCTCAAAATAACTGCTGCGGCGTTGCTCCCATTCCTTGGATTGTTGAGCTTTCCGAGAATTCATAAATTCGCTAGCGACTAAACGGAATGTACCATTATTTGCTTTGATTGTTTCAAGGCGTTCATTTTTCTGGTGGTTTATTGGGTCTACTCCTTTGGCGAGTTGCTCTCGATACTCCATTGTTTTTGAGCGAGCGTATGCTAAAGTAATTTCAGGATATTGACCGATTGTTAGCATTTTTGCTTTTGTAAGAAATCGGTAGCGATAACGCCAGAATTTGCTACCAGATGGTCGGACTTCTATACACAGTCCTGAATGATCAGCCACGCGGTATAATTCTTCACGTGGTTTTAAGCTTTTGATTTTAAGATCGTTTAGCATGTGATGTGAGTAACGCTATTTTTGAAAGTGCTTACTCACAATCTTACTCACAAAAATTGGTAATTGCATGTATCACGTTGTTATAGAAAGTTAGAATAAAAATATATTTAAATCAATTGGATGGGGCTTAATGTAATTAATATTTAGAGAAGGTTAGATCGTTAATTGGTATGATGTAATATCGTTTCGAACTAGATCAAAAAAATCCTCGCTTTATGCGGGGATTTTTTATGCAAGTTGTTTCATCCTTGTCTTTTTGTATATTTTTTATTATGCTTTTGTACTGTTCGGTAAATATAAATACAACACGAAAACTGAGGAGAACTAAAATGAAAAGATTAATCTTCATTATTGCAATCACCCAGATGCTAACGGGATGTTTAAGTATCATGGGGCAAAGACCCGAAACAAGAAATGATTTGATGCAGTCTTGGGTGGGGAGTACAGAAGAAGAACTGATCAGTAAATGGGGCCCACCGTATAGAAGCTATGCACTCCCAAATGATGCAAAAATTATTTCATATAACGATGGCTGGAATGCTTGTACAAGGAAATTTATGTTTGAACAAGGCAAGGTCACCAAATGGGGATATAGCGATTGTTCTATGCATCTCAATCGACCTGGCAAAATTGACAAGAATATCCCAATTCCAAAACCATCACTTTAATCAATTATTTATAGAGATAACTTTAAACTGAAAGTCGCTGTTCGAGTTAAAATGTCGTGGTGCTTAGACTGGAGTAGCGCAGTAAAGCAAAATTAGGCTGTTATAAATTTTTATGGATTGACATTTTACCTGTGGTGGAATGTCACTATGCTCTCTAATTTTTTTTAAAAGAATAACTTAGATAAAAAGGTTATTTGATCTAGAAAGAATACTTACCTAAAAAGAATAATGATCCAGGTAAAGAAAATAATCGCCTGAGCTACGAACTGTGCGGCACTTCCCATATCTTTGGCATTTTTAGAGAGTGGATGACGTTCTAAAGAAACACGATCAACTACAGCTTCTAATGCTGAATTAAACAATTCTACAATGATTGCCAATAAGCAGACACCTATCATCACTGCTTGTTCAACAGAAGAGACATCAACAAAGAATGTAATCGGAATTAAAACGATATTAATCCAAACAATTTGACGGAAAGCCGCTTCATTTTGGTATGCAGCTTTAAATCCTGCTAAAGAATAGCCTGTTGCATTGAGAATGCGTTTGAAACCCGTCGTACCCTTAAATGGAGAATAATCACTCATAAATCAAAGCAGCTAAAGTTTTTAAGAAGTGTATTATTCTAAACTTAAATTGGGATTAATTTTAAACAAAAAACACCAAGTTTAGAAAAAATTAAGCAATCAGTTGAATTGGTTGCTTAATTTTTTTGAATAAATCAGCTGTTACTTGGTATTTGGATTGGCTTTTAAGTACGCATCTAAAGCTTTACGACCTAAACCAGGATCATCGGTAAATACACCATCCACACCAGCTTTAAAATACATCTCATATTCTTTGTTCGCTCCAGCTTCACAACGCTTGGCTGCATCTGCTTCAGCTGTACTACATTTTAAATTGTTGGCAAGGAAGTTATTTTCAGGACGGAAAGTATACGGATGGACTTTTAAGTTCACAGCATGTGCATCTGTAACGAAAGAAGAGGGTGCAGTATAGCTATCATTAAAAATATACGGTTTCCATGGACCTACACCATCAGCATATTTGGCGACGTCTTTTAAACCTTGTGCTGTTGCCATATCGCCATAAGTGGTTTTAATCCCTTGTGCGGCATAATCTGCTGGACTGATTTTCTTATCATCATAAAGCTGAATAATTTTGGCATGCTTTAAGCTTTTATGTGCTGTCAATTGGTCTTTAAAGTACTTTAAATTATTGACTTCAAATGATTGTAGATAAATTGGCGCAATTTCACGGCTATATTGGTACTTTGCCAAAGTTTTAAGCAATGGATCTTCCATGGCTAAATTTAATTTTTGAAAATATGTTGGGTGCTTGGTTTCAATATAGAGCCCAACCACTTTACCGGTTTTTTTATAATTCTTTTCCGCCAGTTCAATAATTTGCTCAAGGGTAGGGATATTCAACTGATCATTGTATTGGGTATTGTTCGGGCGTAAAGCTGGAATACGCTCGCGTGCTTTAAGTTGATTTAACTCACTTAAAGTAAAGTCTTCTGTAAACCATCCCGTTAATGATGTCCCATCGATGATTTTTGTTTTCTTACGATCTGCAAATTGGCTGAATGTGCTGACATTGGTTGTACCACCAATTTCATTTTCATGGCGTGCAACCAATACGCCATCTTTGGTCGATACCAAATCTGGCTCAATAAAATCAGCACCATCATCAATGGCTTTTTGATAACTTTCAAGGGTATGTTCAGGGCGTAAAGCACTTGCCCCTCGGTGACCAACAATAATGATTTTAGGTTCTTTGTATTCTGGTGTGACGTTTTCTGATTTTTTATCGTCATCATTACAAGCGGTTAATAACGCCATAATACTGATCATTAACCCAGTATTTTTAATCATATTTTTCTCAAATTCTTATATGGAAACTGGCTGTAGTCTAAGTGGTTAAATTGACACTGTGATGACATCAAGATGAAAAATTGATGAAATGCTTTTGGTTGATTTATGTCTAGAAGAAAAAAATTCTTCATAGTTTCTTCATATTTAAACTTATCATTCGCTTTTCTGTTATTTTTCCTTGAGTTTTTAGTTTAAGTCACAGAATATCCATATAAAGTCGATTTAATTGCTACAACAACTTTACCTCAATCCTTTGACGCAGAACCTACTCTGATGCTCTCAAAATTTTTTATTCAACGTCCTATTTTTGCCTGTGTACTTGCAATTATTGTCATGGCTTTAGGCGTATTTTCAGTCTTGAATTTACCGATAGAGCGATATCCAGATATTGCTCCGCCAAGGATTAGTGTTTCTACAACCTATACAGGTGCAGATGCTGAAACTGTTGAAGAGAGTGTTACTCAGGTTTTAGAGCAGCAAATTAAAGGGATCGATAATCTGCTGTATTTTAGTTCGAGTAGTGACTCATCTGGTCGTGCCAGAATTAGTATCAGTTTTGAAAACGGAACGGATCCAGATACCGCACAAGTCCAAGTACAAAATAGTATTAATGGTGTACTGAACCGCTTGCCAGATGATGTACAGCGTCAAGGTGTAACGGTGAATAAATCACTTGGCGATACATTTATGGTGGTGGGCTTGTATGATGAAACAGGTAAAAGTAACAATATCGAATTAGGTGACTACTTATCTGATCATATAGAACAAGAATTATCACGGATTGAAGGGATTGGTGAAGTTGATGTTTTCGGCTCTCAATACGCCATGCGAATTTGGCTGAATCCGAATTTACTGCGTCAATATCAATTGATGCCGAGTGATATTCGCACAGCAATAGAAGCACAGAATACACAGGTTGCAGCTGGTGGCGTCGGTGATTTACCAGTAACTGCTGACCAATATTTAAATGCAAAAGTCACGGCTGGTTCACGTTTAAGAACAGTCGACGAATTTAAAAATATTATTGTTAAATCCAATACAGATGGTAGCTATATCTATTTAAAAGATGTGGCGCGTATTGAGTTGGGTGCAGAAAATTATCAGTCTTTTAATACCATTAATGGTTACCCTTCATCGGGCATGGGGATTTCTTTATCCTCTGGTGCAAATGCTTTAGCAACATCTGCACTCATCAAAGCTGAATTGGCGAAGATTTCTGAAAAATTACCTCAAGGTTATAAGATTGTTTATCCACGTGATAACACGCCGTTTGTGCAAGAATCAATTAAAGAGGTGGTCAAAACCTTATTAGAAGCCATCGTATTGGTGGTTCTGGTCATGTTTATTTTCCTACAAAGTTGGCGTGCCACGTTGGTTCCAACCATTACTGTACCGATTGTGATTTTAGGTACTTTTGCGGTACTCAATGTGCTGGGCATGAGTATTAACACATTGACTTTATTTGCCTTGGTGTTGGCAATAGGTCTGTTGGTCGATGACGCCATTGTGGTGGTGGAAAATGTTGAACGTTTGATGCATGAGCAGGGCTTAACTGCAAAACAGGCATCTATCGAGTCTATGCAGGAAATGACAGGAGCTTTGATTGGGATTACCGTGGTCTTGACCGCAGTATTTATTCCGATGGCGTTCTTTACAGGTTCGACAGGTGTAATTTATCGTCAATTCTCCATCACCTTAGTGGCGGCAATGGCCTTGTCATTGCTGGTTGCATTGATCCTAACCCCCGCACTCTGTGCCATTATTTTAAAACCCAATCCTAAACCCATGCGTTGGGCGACATGGTTTAATCGCAAACTTGAAAATCTAAGACAAGGTTATATTCGCCTGATTCAAAAGACCTTAAATTTGAAATGGGTGATTTTGACGATTTTTGTGGCTTTGATTGCTGTATTTTCACTGATCTATCGGACTTTACCCACCAGTTTTATTCCAAGTGAAGATCAGGGCATGTTGAGTGTGCAGTTCCGCTTAGCTGATGGTGCACCGATGTCGAGTAGTCAGGTGGTTGGGGAAAATATCCGAAAATATTTCCTTGAACATGAAAAACAGAATGTTGATATTGTCTTGATTCGTTATGGGCGTAATTTTTCAGGTACAGGACAAAATTTAGGAACAGGCTTTGTGGCTTTAAAGCATTGGGATGATCGCTCAGGCACACAAAATTCTGCGCAAGCGATTCGTGAACGTGCGACAAAGTATTTTAGTCAAGATCGCAATGCTCGGATTACGGTCAGTTTGCCTGCTTCTGTAAATGGCTTGGGGGATAGTGATAGCTTAGAATTTTGGATTCAGGATATTAACGGTCAAGGACGGAAATATTTAGACCAACAATTCACTACATTGCAGGCGCAAGCCAAACAGTTCCAATCCTTTGAGAATCTGGATAAAAAATCCAATCCAGATAAATCTAAGTTAAAAGTTGATGTTAATCAAAAATTGGCATTGGCAAATGGGCTGAGTCAAACCGCGATTAACAATACTTTGTCAGCAGCATGGGGTGGCTCTTATGTAAATGACTTTATTGATCGTGGACGAATTAAACGGGTGATGATGCAGGGCGATGCAGAGTTTCGTTCAAAGCCTGAAGATCTACAAGTATGGACGGTGCGTAATGCACAGAACCAGATGGTGCCATTTAGCAATTTCGCAACAACGCGCTGGGAAGGTGGACCAGATGTGGTGAATCGTTTCCAAGGTTATACCGCCTTACAAATGGAAGCCAATGCAGCGGCGCATACCAGTTCGGGTCAAGCCATGAAAGATATTCAGACCTTGATTAGTCAACAAGATGGAATAGATGTTGCGTGGAGTGGCTTGTCATTTGAAGAACAAAAATCGAGTAGCCAAGCATGGTTACTGTATTTGATTTCGATCGGCTTTATTTTCCTTTGCCTCGCAGCCTTATATGAAAGCTGGTCGATTCCAACTGCTGTGATTGCGGCAATTCCTTTGGGGATTGGGGGCAATATTATTTTTAGTAAATTGGCAGGTTTTCCAAACGATATTTATTTTCAAATTGCATTGCTGACCACGATTGGTTTGTCGTGTAAAAATGCGATTTTGATTGTTGAGTTTGCGGCACTATCACAGGAAAAAGGTAAAACAGCGATTGCTGCTGCATTAGAAGGCGCAGGGTTGCGGTTACGTCCAATTCTGATGACATCCTTGGCCTTTGGTGCGGGGATTATCCCCTTGGTTGTTGCATTTGGTGCAGGTGCTGCCAGTCGTCAAGAAATAGGGGTAAGCGTATTGGGTGGGGTGATCTTCGGAACAGTTTTAGTTTTGCTGTTTATCCCATTTATGTATGTGCTGGTTCGTTCAATTTTTAAATCAAAAGTACCCTCTGAGTAAGGGTGTTGATTGATGAGCTTCGCTTGCTCAATGCTCTTTGATGATCATTGATCAAGCTTAAAATCATACAGAACCTTTAAAATATGTTTCACAACAAAAAACATCTTTATTTTCGTGGGATTGCAGTCCAACATGTGGCAAAAGTTTGATGGAATTTGGATCATCCTATGCAATTTTCTTTGGCACTCGTTTCAGAAATAGAAAAAGCCATTAAAAACCATCAATTTGATCTCATTGAAAAACAATTTGAACAAATCAATGACGCCGATATCGCAAAAATTTTGGCAGATTTATCTTTAAATGAACAGCTGACATTGGTGGAGTATTTACCCAATGCTGCCTATATTCTTGAGTTTTTATCACTCGAACAACAACTTAAAATTTCTGAACATTTACCGAAACAGATACTGGTCAATATCATTTCTGAGATGCACTCGGACGATCGTACTGATTTATTTAAGTACTTACCTTATGCATTACAGCAATCTATTTATGCCGATTTAAGCCCTGACATACAGCAGCAGATCCAACATTTAGCCAGATATCCAGAAGAGTCTGCTGGTGCAATCATGAGTTCAGATTATGTGACATTGTCACCTGATTTGAACATGACACAAGCCATCAAGCAGATCAGGGCAATTGCCACAGATCGTGAAACGGTCTATTTGATTTATGTGGTCAATGCACAAGGCAAGTTACTCGGGGTTGTGTCCTTACGTGAAATTATTCTTGCTGAGCCTGAGCAAACCATTGCCGAAGTTATGAGTATGGATTTGATTGTTGGGGACGTTAATGAAGACCAAGAGAGCATTGCAGAGAAGCTGCATTATTATGACTTTATTGCGCTGCCAATTGTTGATGAGCAACAACGTCTTTTAGGTATTGTTACTTATGATGATGCCATGGATGTCGTCACTGAAGAAGCCACAGAAGACTTTTTAAAATCCAGTGCAGTCTCATCGTCTCCTAAAATGAGTATTAAGACAGCACCGATTCATTACCTCTATAAAAAACGGGTATTTTGGTTGGTGATTTTAGTTTTTGGCAGCTTATTGTCTGGATTTGGGATTGCTCATTTTGAAGATATTATTGCAAAAAATATTGTGCTGGTATTCTTTTTGCCGCTTTTGGTCGGGAGTGGCGGGAATGCTGGCTCACAATCGGCCACGTTAATGGTACGGGCATTGGCAACGGGTGATGTACATTTAAAAGATTGGATGTATCTGATTGGGCGTGAAAGCTTGGTTGGTTTATGTTTGGGCGGAACAATGGCAATTGCAGTGTCCATTCTTGGTTACTTTAGAGGCGATGCAATGGTCGCTTTGGTGTTAGCTTTAAGTATGATGGGTATTGTATTGATGGGTTGCTTAATAGGGATGAGTCTGCCATTTATATTGAATCGTTTAAAGCTGGATCCAGCAAGTGCTTCGGCACCTTTGGTCACCTCGATTTGTGATGCAACAGGTGTCATCGTTTACTTATGTATTGCATCGATTATTTTATAAGACATGGCTGAATAGTTAGCTTTAGAAATGCTTGGCTGATTATGTTCAATCAGCAATGTCTTTTCTTAAATCTCGACAACTGGGAATATCGGTATAGCGATATACCTGATAACCTGCTTGTTCTAACATCTCGTCACGTTGTGCATCGATATGTTCTTTGCCAAGATGACTGGGATCATCGAGTTCAATAATAGCAATCACTTCAAGCTGTTTGTCGAGTAGCACAAAGTCGGTCACTTTACGATTGAATTTGGAACGCAATTTAAATTGATTGCAATCAATTAACGCGCTAAACGCGACTTGCGCAAGTACATGATATTGAGGAAAGGCTTCATTTAAACGGAAAAACATTTTCTGTTCAAAAGGGGTGATCACACGTTTTGCATAATAATGTTTATTTCGAAATAAATACTGACCAAAGCAGGCAAGCAATAAAGCAATGGTTGCGATACTGCCAATCAATAAAAATAAAATTTGATGTAAATCGAGAGACATAAGCGATCGGTATCGTATAGACAAGAAAAAACCCACTCAATCATGAGTGGGTTTTTAAAATCTGGCTCTCCAACCTGGGCTCGAACCAGGGACCTGCGGATTAACAGTCCGTCGCTCTACCGACTGAGCTATTGGAGAATCTGGAACGCATTTTAGGGATGAAATGGGAATGGGTCAAGGAAAAATTGTTAAATTCATCATAAAAAAGCATTATTTGCTAAATATTTGATCATTCTGAATAAAAGTAAATCTGAATAAAAGCAAAGTTGTTTTAAGCGTTCTAAAATTTAGGCGTAAGCCGAAAAGCGGTTAAATCTTTTCTTTATAGAAAATAAAGATATAAAAAAGCCCACTTCATTATGAGTGGGCTTTTTAGAATCTGGCTCTTCCACCTGGGCTCGAACCAGGGACCTGCGGATTAACAGTCCGTCGCTCTACCGACTGAGCTATGGAAGAATAGATGGCTCTCCAACCTGGGCTCGAACCAGGGACCTGCGGATTAACAGTCCGTCGCTCTACCGACTGAGCTATTGGAGAATCTGATGCGCATTTTATGGATGAAAGCCAAAGTGGTCAAGTGAAATGATAAGAAAAAAGGCTTAAATGTTTTTTTATTGTCCGAATTTAAAGAGTTTGTATATATATTGATTATTTTTAAAGTTTTCCAGTTCTTTATTCGAGATTAAATGATCATAAGTGATTAAATTTTGTTGCAGCTGAAGAAGGGTTTGTATTCGTTGTGATGGTTTCATTCGGACTAAAGCACTAAAAATAATCGTGATTTCTAAGATTTGAATATTTTTAAAAAGCAAGTTTGATGAAATCACTATATTTTTAACCCTATAGGCTTTTTTCCACAAAAAATGTTGTTGCATAATGTGATCAATAAACATTAAGTCAAGTTCGTAACACATACCAAAAGAAAAGCCTCGATGTTCTTGCTGTATTTTACGCATACTGAAAGCAGAAATTTGTGCATAATTAATGGTGATTTTTATTGCATACATTTGAATTTGGCAAAACTCGGAATGAAAACATATCTGTGGTCGTCCATGTTTGATCAGCAAAGACAATGAAATAAGTTCAAACAACACAATAAACAGCCAAAATAGAACCACAAAAATAAAAGTGAAGCTGATATCGTCCGTGTCGGTAATATAGAGATAACAGGGGATCTGAATAGCGCTAAGCATTGCATAACTATAAAAGATTTTTATTGGATCTGCTTTTACCGTGTAATTAGGATTGATCATATTTGAATTGAAAAAATTGAATCGCATAAAAAGGCCATTCTAATCAGAATGGCCTTTTTACAAAAATAAAATGCTGAGATCTTATTTTTCAACACCAGCTTCTTGGCCCGCATATTTCGCGTTCGCATAGTCCCAGTTTACAAGGCTTTCTAAGAAAGTCGAAATGTATTTAGGACGAGCATTACGGAAGTCGATGTAATAAGCATGTTCCCAAACATCAATTGTAAGTACCGCTACTTTGCCATGTGCAAGTGGAGTATCTGCATTTGAAGTTTTAAGAATAGAAAGCTCGCCATTCACTTTATCAGCAACTAACCAAGCCCAACCTGAACCGAATTGAGTTGTTGCAGCAGCTGCGAACTCTTCAGCAAATTTTTCGTAAGAACCGAAAGCTTCATCAATTTTAGCAGCTAAAGCGCCAGTAGCTTTACCACCACCGTTTTTAGCCATACAGTTCCAGTAGAATGTGTGGTTCCAAACTTGTGCAGCGTTGTTGAATACACCTGCTTTAGAAGCATCGCCAGCAACAGCAACAATGATCTCTTCTAAAGTTTTACCTTCAAGATCAGTACCCTTGATTAAGTTGTTTAAGTTTACAACATAAGTATTGTGGTGCTTGTCATGATGGAATTCTAAAGTTTCTTTGCTGATGTGCGGCGCAAGATCTTCATAGCCGTATGGTAAAGCAGGTAAAGTAATGGTTGTCATGTTTTAAATTCCTTGCATTTAGCTGGGTTTTAACATTAAGTGGCTTTATTGTAATGGATTCTTTCAACAATTGTGCAAGATGTTAAATAACAATACACAATTTATTTCGATTTAATACGTATATAGAAAATCTAAAAAGTACATCGCATTTTTATGGAAAAGTGTCTAATCGGCAGAGCATTATTTGCCAAAAAATGCGCTACATTTTTTAGGATAGCGCTTAAATCGGGTTGTTGAGTTCGAAATAACTAGCGTCAATATTGAACTGTTCAGCGATCGCTTGAGCAAGTTGTTGAACACCATAGCGTTCTGTTGCATGGTGACCACATGCATAGTAATGCACATCTAACTCTTTTGCTTCATAAAAAGTACGCTCGCTGACTTCACCTGAAATATAGGCATCACAATTCATCGCTGCCGCTTTGCCTATAAAATCCTGTGCTCCACCTGTACAAAATCCGACTTTTTGAATCAATGATTTTTCTGCATTGAGATGGATGGTATCAAAACCTAATTTTTCAGTGAGAAGGTGTTTAAAATCTTCTGGTGAGATCGGGTTTTTTAAATAACCAATATTACCAATCGGATTGCGTTCGCTTGGGTCTAAAGCTTCAATGTTTTCCAGCTCAAGGATTTTGGCAATCATTGCATTATTCCCCAATATTGGATGCGAATCTAAGGGGAGGTGGTATCCAACAAGTGAAATATCATTTTGGATTAATGCTTTGATTCGTTTGCCACGCATACCTGTGATTGGATAGGGTTCGCCTTTCCAGAAATAGCCATGATGAACCAAGAGCAGGTCTGCTTGTTGTGCAATCGCTGCATCAATCGCATCCTGTGACGCCGTGACTGCACACAGGATTTTCTTTACTTCAGATCGTCCTTCGATTTGTAATCCATTGGGTGCGTAATCTTTAAATTCATGTGATTTTAAGGTTTGATCACACCACTGAATGATATCTTTGAGTAAAGCCATGAATAACCTTTATTTAAATGAAGTGTGTTAAGACCATCAAAACATATTTTAAATTGTAACTAAAGCTGAACAAAACTCTTTGTGTTTTTTATGTTTCTTGATTGAATTGCTTTACAATATACAAATTGCTTTTGCATCAACGAATTAAAAAATTCTTAGAGGAATAAAAACGTGCGGCGTTCATTTACTTGGCTCCCTTGGGTTTTACTGATACTGGTTATTATTTGTTTTGTGGTTTGGCAAAAACTTCAACAGCCCAAAGCACCGATTGCTGCTGATGGTGTGAAGATGCCTGCTGAGAAAGTTGAGCCTTTGGTCAATACATCTCGAACGGGTGGTGTGGTGTCCTATAGTGCTGCCGTTAAGGTTGCCGCACCAGCAGTGGTGAATATTTTTACCACTCAAAAAGTAAAACAAAATCATCCATTGCTCAATGATCCTGCGTTTAGAGAGTTCTTTGGAAATCAGATCCCTGAACAAAATCAAAACCAGAATGAAAACAGTTTAGGTTCTGGAGTGATTGTACGTCCAGATGGTTATATTTTGACAAATAACCATGTGATTGCTCAAGCAGATCAAATCGTTGTTGCCTTGCAAGATGGTCGCCGTGCAGAAGCCACTGTAATCGGAACGGATCCTGATACAGATTTGGCTGTGATCAAGATTGAATTGAAAGAATTACCTGTCTTGCCATTTAAATTGAGTGGCAATGAAGTTGGTGATGTTGTATTGGCAATAGGCAATCCATTTGGTGTCGGGCAAACGGTAACGCAAGGGATTATCTCTGCAACGGGTCGTTCTGATCTCGGTATCAATACTTACGAAGACTTTATTCAAACAGATGCAGCCATTAATCCGGGTAATTCGGGTGGTGCATTGATAGATGTGGCTGGGAATTTGATTGGTGTTAATACTGCAATCTTCTCACAGTCCGGTGGTTCGTTGGGGATTGGCTTTGCCATTCCTGCCAAAATCTGTCAGCAAATTTTAAATTCAATTTTAAAAGATGGTCGTGTGATTCGTGGATGGATGGGCATTAGTTTAGTTCCGCCAACGCAAGCGGATGTATTACAGCCTCGTCAACCAGGTGTTGTGGTTGCTGATGTATTGAAAAAAGGTCCTGCGGCGGAAGCAGGGATTAAAGTGGGCGATCGTATTGTTAAAGTGAATAATGAAGATATTACTTCAACCTCACATTTAATTAATTATGTTGCACTCCAAGCACCGAATACTGATATTCAAGTTGAAGTCATTCGTGGCGAACAAACCGTCAATCTCACTGTTAAAGTGGGTGAGCGTAAAGTTCAAAGTGCTGACTCACAATTTATCCCTTTACCACGACGTTAAGTCTTACGAAAATTTTAGCCCTGATGAATCAGGGCTTTTTTATTTCTGAGATGCAGATTTTCCTTAGCTCATAAGACTATTTAGTGAGGCCAATTGGCACAGGGATTAGGTAATAGGCTATGGATTGCACCAACTTCTTCATCTGAGAGCTTTGCATCTTTATTTTTATCTAAGAATTTAAATAATTTAATGTTTTTATCTTTGCCTTGAAACTGTCTGTCATCTGGCCACGGTAGTGGATCAAAGTCTTTGACTTTTAAGAACTCATTGAGTTCAAATGTATCATTCTTATTTAAATCATAGGTTTTATGGAATTTCTCCCAGTCTAAAGAAGCCGGATCACAGGCAAAGCTAAAGCTTGAAAGTGTGCTACAACTGAGAATGAGACTATAGATTATTTTATTCATCTGTTTTATCCCATTTTTTTAATTAGCTTTGATTATAAAGACAAAGTGATTTTAAACGAATGGCTGCATCTCAACAAAACTATTTCAGTCTTGATTCAATCTATTCGATAGAAAATACTATATTTTTAAAACAAAAAAACAGTGCCGAAGCACTGTTTTTATTGCAATAAAATGCTATTCAATTAACTTTCTTGTTGAATCCCAGCAACTAACCAATCTTGAGTAGACCCTGCTGGTTTAACAAAGTGCCATACTTCTGAGAACGGTACAGGTTGACTATTTAAGTCTTCGCTGACAGTTCCAGTAAAACGAACACTCACCACGTATTGTCCATTTTCTGTCGCGCTATCCAATACCAATGCATTTAAGTTTGAAAACTCAGCCACATCTTGATCTTGGTTTGCCATGATATCGCTGTACATTGACTGATAAAGATCAGCTGTTAAATAGCGTTGAATTTCAGCAATATTGCTCACCGAGTTCATTGACTGAATATGGTTAAAGCGTTGACGAGCAACACGTAAGAAAGCAGCAGGCTCAGTTCCATCCGGAAGTTGATTGCCGCTTTGCATAGAGGCTGCGCCAAACGGTGCTTGTGTTGCAGTACCACTATTGACAGATTGACCAAAAATATTGGTCGTGTCGTTTGAACTACGTGCCGTATTGTTTTGACCAAATGGCGCAGATGTTGGACCTGTGCTATTTGGTGCATACGGATTATTGCTGGCTAATTTTTTTTTTGCACCGAATTTACGGAACAAGAAGAATGCAGCACCTGCGATCAGGATTAACCAGATCCAGCTTGGAATTCCGCCTTTTTTCTCTTCTTGTTGAGCAGCTGCTTGTTGTTTCGCTAATTCAGCATCATTGGTTTGTGCTTGGGCATTACCATTATGATCATCAGCCATTGCATTTGCCGCAATCGCACCTACTGCTGCACCTGCAACACCAGCAGCAACCATTTTACCTACACCAGAACCTGATTTTTGTTGACCAGGTTGAGCAGGCGTTGGTTGTTGAGCAGGCGTAACTTGTCGAGGTTGAGAATAAGACTGACTTGAACTCGAAGAACGGCTCATGCCATGGCTTTTACCACCACCTGCACGTTTTGCTTCAGCTAAAGGTGCTATAGCCAAAGTTGCCATTAAAATACCTGCGACCAAGCCGCGCTGTCGAACTTCCATTGAATCTACCTATATTAAAAATATGTTGATGAATATGAGTGCAAGCACATTACTGTAATTGCTTTTCATAGTTCTCTTTATGCAGTCTTTTTAAGAGAATTTCAATGTTTTTAAGATTTATTTGCACATATATTCACATAAACATAACGAATATATTGCTGGGTTTTTAAAGCGTAATATGGATTTTCTAATCTATTGAAATAATTAAAACTATCAATTTAAAAAGGCTTTTATCATATCGGTGGAATTGTGCTGTGATATACAAATTTAGTGCAGCAATTTATGATAAAAATTCTCATGATTTAATGGGTAATTTATAGCGTGTAGTACCCAGCCTTTATCTTTAAATTATTTGAATAAATATCGATCGATCAACCTGTTATAAAAATGATTAAAGCAAAACTATTGTTTCAACTTTAGTTAGACATTTAATTTTTATTGGATCTATGATGGTTCATTTAATGAGGGATAAGAAGCAAATTTTATTTAAGCTCTCTATCAAAGCAAGCTTACTTCCTTGTAAGGCTTGGTCCTATTTTATAAATGGGATGCTTAGACTTCATCACTCAATTGCATGGCTTCTGTTAATGCTTCATGCAGTCGAGCCACTGCAATGATTTGTACACCTGCAATAGGCTTTTGTGGTGCATTGCCTCTAGGTACGATGATGTATTTAAAACCATGTTTTATGGCTTCTTTTAAGCGTTCTTGTCCATTGGGAACAGGGCGTATTTCACCCGATAATCCCACTTCACCAAATACAGCCAATTGTTGTGGTAAAGCTTTAGAGCGTAAACTTGAAGCACAGGCCAAAAGTACCGCAAGATCAGAGCCTGTTTCGGTAATTTTCAAGCCACCCACGACATTGACATAAACGTCTTGTCCAGAGGTTTGTACACCACCATGGCGATGCATAACCGCAAGCAACATATTTAAGCGGTTTTGTTCTAACCCCAGTGCGACCCGACGCGGTTGTCCATGCGCGTCATCAACCAGTGCTTGAACTTCAACCAATAATGGCCGTGTACCTTCACGACTGATCATCACCACTGAACCGGGAATCGCCTCATCATAACGACTTAAAAAGATGGCAGACGGATTGGCGACTTCTTTTAAGCCCTTATCTGTCATGCCAAATACACCAAGTTCATTGACCGCACCAAAACGGTTTTTGACAGCACGAATCATACGGTAGCGGGAGTCAGATTGCCCTTCAAAATACAGTACACAATCGACCATGTGTTCAAGTACACGTGGACCGGCCAAGGCACCTTCTTTGGTGACGTGACCAACAAGAAATAACGCTGTACCACTATTTTTTGCAAATCGAGTCAATAGTGCAGCTGATTCACGAATTTGCGAAACACCGCCGGGAGCAGATTGTAAGGTTTCGGTATATAAGGTTTGGATTGAGTCAAGGATGGCAACAGCAGGGCGCAATTGTGCGAGGGTATCACAAATTCGTTCTACACACGTCTCTGCCATGACTTGTAATTTATCAGTAGCTAAGTCAAGACGATTGGCACGTAAAGCCACTTGTGAAAGTGATTCTTCCCCTGTGACATAGAGTGCTGAATTCTTCGCAGCAGCCATGTGCGTTGCGGTTTGCAACAGAATCGTTGATTTACCAATACCAGGGTCACCCCCGATCAGGACGACAGAACCTGTGACTAAGCCACCACCAAGTACTCGGTCAAACTCGCCTATACCCGTAGCTAAACGTGTTTCATTGGACACGGTAATCTGGTTAAGCAAGGTGACATTGGCCGCTTGTCCTGCATACCCACCGCCCATAGGTTTGGCACGATGTGATACGACAGGTTCAATTCGCACTTCAGTCAGAGAATTCCATTCACCACAGTCTGAACATTGACCTGCCCATTTTGGATGGTCTGTACCACATTGTTCACAACGATAAACAGTTTTGACTTTGCCCATTTTGAGTGCGTTCACCTTATGAATGATGTGCTGAATGTACCAATAGCGCCATTGAAATACAATTTTTTGCTTAACATCTCGCCAAAAACTATTTTGGCACGTAAACTGCAAATCGAAGGAACGGTAAAAATAAGAAAGGTAAGGGATAGTCGTTTGACTATTAAATAAGCTAAAAGATGAAAAAACTTAGATATTTTAAGTATTCATTGAAAAAGGCTTTTTTATTTTTTTTGTTTTAAGCTACTTTTGTACAACGAAATCTGAGAGAAGAATATAACAATGTCAAATGAAAACCTCAGTTCTTCTGCGGAAACAGGTGAACTAGCAAGAAGTTTATCGAATCGTCATCTACAATTGATTGCAATTGGTGGTGCGATTGGTACAGGCTTATTTATGGGTTCAGGGAAGACGATCAGTCTTGCGGGACCATCCATATTATTTATTTACATGATCATTGGTTTGATGGTTTTTTTCGTCATGCGTGCGCTTGGTGAACTGTTACTTTCGAACTTGCAATACAAGTCATTTATTGATTTTTCTACAGATTTGATCGGACCATGGGCAGGCTATTTTGTCGGATGGACCTATTGGCTGTGCTGGATCACAATTGGTATTGCAGATCTATCTGCAATTATCTATTACTTACAGTTCTTTAATAATGGGTTGCCATTTACTCCAAGTGAAGGGGCAATGATAAGTGTTGCCGCAATCTTCTTTATTTTAGGGTTGAACCTAGTCACAGTAAAACTGTTTGGTGAATTGGAATTCTGGTTTGCGCTGATCAAAATTATTGCCATTGTGGTGTTAATTTTGGTGGGTTTCTGGATGATTTTTACCGGCTTTACTTCAGCAGCAACAGGTCAAGTGGCGTCATTTACTCATCTTTGGGATCATGGGGGAATGTTCCCGAAAGGCTTTGAAGGCTTCTTAGCAGGCTTCCAAATTGCCATCTTTGCTTTTGTCGGTGTTGAACTTGTTGGTACCACAGCAGCAGAAACCAAAGATCCAGAGAAGAACTTACCTAAAGCCGTTAACTCAATTCCAATCCGTATTATTTTCTTCTATGTATTGGCATTGGTGATTGTTATGTCAGTTACACCATGGAATATGATTGATCCTAAAGTTAGCCCATTTGTGAACTTGTTTAGTCAAGCGGGAATTGCTGCGGCTGCAATCATTATGAACTTGGTGGTCCTTTCTTCTGTAATGTCTTCAATGAACAGTGGTGTATTCTCAACAAGTCGTATGCTGTTTGGTCTTTCTCGTGAAGATCAAGGTCCTAAAGCATTTGGTCTGTTAAATAAACGCGCAGTTCCAGCGAATGCTTTATATTTCTCTGGTGTATGTCTATTGGGTGGTGCGGCATTACAATATTTCGTTCCAAACACAGTCGAAGCATTTACTTTAGCAACCACACTATCCACGATCTTGTTTATCTTGGTATGGATTATTATTTTGTGGAGTTACTTGGTGTACTACAAAACACGCCCAGAACTTCATGCAAAATCAGTGTTTAAACTACCCGGTGGACCGATTACTTGTTATATCGTGATCATTTTCTTTGTTGGTACGATTGGTATTCTTGCATTAGAACCAGATACAATGAAATCATTGATGGTCAGTCCGATCTGGCTCATTATCCTTGCAATTGGTTATTTCTGTTTTTATAAGAAAAAATAGTCATTAACGATTTCAATGATATTGATAAGAAAACGTCAGTAATTTACTGGCGTTTTTTTTATTCTCATTTTAAGCTTTAAGGCTTCCGCTTTGGTCTATATTTTAGATTCAAGGTATAAGGTATACTGACGAAAATTTTGGAAATAGGTGAACAAATGCGTTTTGCAATTTGTGGCATCGGTTTAGTTTTAGCAAGTACAGTGTTGGTGGGTTGTGGTCAATCAGGCAATTTGCAGTTGGCAAACAGTCAAGACTATGACAAACGTGCCAAATATTTGCTCTATTCAAAAGATGCCAATAAAGCTGCCCAAAGCAAGGCAAAAGTGCAAGATCAGACAGCCGTTGCAGATCAATCTGTGCCAGCGTCTCAAGCCACTTCAAACTAAACCTAATTACACTTTCATTGAAAGGATAGATTCATGAGTTTCTCCCGCATTCATGGGGTATTGCATGCAGAGCAATGTTCTTTAGATCAACTCGCGCAGCAATATGGCACACCGCTTTATGTTTATTCAAAAGCAACTTTTGAAAAGCATTATTTGGATATGGATCAGGCATTTAGCTTTATCGATCATCAAATTTGTTTTGCGGTGAAGTCAAACTCAAATCTTGCGGTATTGAATGTATTGGCAAAATTAGGCTCAGGCTTTGATATTGTCACAGGTGGTGAGCTTGCGCGAGTCCTTGCCGCAGGTGGAGATGCTACAAAAATCGTATTCTCAGGTTTAGGCAAACAAGAAGCAGATATTCAAAAAGCCCTAGAAGTCGGGATTGCGTGCTTTAATGTGGAATCCCATGCTGAACTTGATCGTATCCAAAAAGTTGCGGCAGGTTTAGGCAAAAAAGCTCCGATTTCGTTACGGGTAAACCCAGATGTAGATGCGAAAACACATCCTTATATTTCGACAGGTTTAAAAGAAAATAAATTTGGTATTCCATCAGATTCAGTTTTTGAAACCTATCAATATGCAGCGTCTTTACCCAACCTTGATGTGATTGGGATCGATTGTCACATTGGTTCGCAATTAACTGAAACACAACCTTTCGTAGATGCGCTTGACCGCGTCATTATGATGATTGCAAAATTGAAAGAATTGGGCATCCAGCTTAAACACATCGATATTGGTGGTGGTTTAGGGGTGACCTATAAAGATGAAACACCGCCAAGTGTTGCTGAATATGCCAATGCAATGCGTCCAGCTTTAGAGAAATTAGGCTTAAAAGTCTATATGGAACCGGGGCGGAGTATTTCAGCAAATGCTGGGGTATTGGTGACTAAAGTTGATTTGTTAAAACCAACCAACTATCGTAATTTCGCGATTATTGATGCTGCAATGAATGACTTGATTCGTCCATCGCTTTACCAAGCGTGGATGGACATTCAACCTGTGGTATCGCGTATAGATGTTGAAGCAAAGACTTGGGATATCGTGGGCGCCATTTGTGAAACGGGCGATTTCCTTGGGAAAGAACGTGAACTTGCCATTCAGGAAAATGACAATCTTGCTGTTTTAGGTGCAGGTGCGTATGGTTTTGTCATGAGTTCAAATTATAACAGCCGTGGTCGTGCTGCTGAAGTCATGGTCGATGCTGACCAATCGTATGTGATTCGTAAGCGAGAAACGATTGAATCACTTTGGGAAAATGAAAGCTTATTGCCTTAAGGAGCCATTTTAAATGTTATTAGAATTTACCAAAATGCATGGTCTGGGCAATGACTTTATGGTGGTTGATTTAATCAGCCAGCGTGCATTTTTTGATGCAATGACCATTCGCCGTTTGGCTGATCGCCATTTCGGGATTGGTTTTGATCAACTGTTAATTGTTGAACCACCAGATTTTCCCAATGTTGATTTCAAATATCGTATTTTCAATGCTGATGGTTCAGAAGTAGAGCAATGCGGCAATGGCGTACGTTGTTTTGCACGGTTTGTTTATGAACGTCAGTTGACCAATAAAAAGCGTTTTAAAGTTCAAACCAGCGCTGGTATTGTCGAACCTGAGTTGGGTGAAAATGGTTGGGTGCGCGTCAACATGGGCTATCCAAAATTTTTACCCAATGAGATTCCATTTCTTGCAGAAGAGCCAGATGCATTGTATGACATCGCATTGCAAGATAATGAATTGCTGACTATTGATGTGGTCAATATGGGCAATCCACATGCAGTGACAATCGTTCCCGATGTTTTAACTGCAGATGTTGCCAAAATTGGTCCTCAAGTGGAAGCACATGCACGTTTTCCGCAACGAGTAAATGCAGGCTTTATGCAAATTGTTGATGAAAAGCATGCGCGCTTACGTGTGTTTGAACGTGGTGTGGGCGAAACGATGGCATGTGGTACAGGCGCTTGTGCAGCCGCAGTCTCTGGAATGCGTCGTGGCTTACTGGCCAATAATGTCGAAATTGAGTTGGCTGGTGGTAAATTACAAATCGAATGGAAAGAAGGCGATGTGGTTTGGATGACAGGGCCGACGGCAACCGTTTATGAAGGTCGTTTAGATTTACGTTATTTCCAAGGTTGATCTGCTTTTCTTTTTACAGCTTAGAGCAAAGCCCTGAATTAATTTCAGGGCTTTTTTATCTCTAACTGCTTAGTTTTTGGATTAAAAAAGACCAGATAAATGTTTATACTGTTTAGAGATCTAAATAAATAATCACAAGGAAAAATAAACAATGGCAATAGATCGTATTGATTGGCATGGCGAATCCGCAGAGCAAGCAGGCTTTCCATATGAAAATGGTGGAACACATATTGGAATTTATTTGGCCTGGATTATCAATAACCAATTGGAAGGTGAGTTTCACCAAGAAGAAAGTGCCGATGAATTAGAACAAGTACGCACACGTCAAATGACTGGACGACAGTTTTTGATAAATATGTGTGATGAAAAATTTTGGGAAGAAGATTTAAATGAACAAGGCTTTGAGTTTACCCAAGCCTATTATGAGAGCCATCAATATTTTAAAGATTATGATGAAACCTTAGTTGATGCTAGAGGTTTGACAGATACTTATGCTGTGGATGATACATGGGACAATTATGATTTGATGGCAGTCGTGATTAGTCAAAAATATGCACAATGGCAGCAGAACCGTTCATAACTCTATGCGCTTTAAGCCAATAAATACTTTCTCTAAGATAAGCTTTTGTATCAGTCTCGAATTTACCCATAAAAAAACACAGTCCAAAATGGGTAGGACTGTGTTTTAACGTAGATCTGTCTGGAGACCAAATCAACGTTAAGTAACCACACTTACAGCGCGCATACTTGTATAATTTATATATGAGGATACTTGTGTATTTTTCAACCAATCTAGTTGCCAATTTTAAATTAGCAACAGTTGTTGAGTTTACTCACGATTAATTCATTGAATGAATACCAAACATATTGCCTTCAGTATCAATGGCTAAAACAATATGCCCATGAGGCCCAATCGACATTTTTGTTTGATGAACTTGACCACCAGCGGCTGCTACTCGGGCTTCTTCAATGGCACAATCTTCACTACTAAAATAGACAATTGTACTGTTTCCACCAGCAGAAATGCCTTCCATTTTAACCAATGAGCCTGTTGCGCCGTATTGGCTTATATCCGATGGAAATGTCCACATTTCCACCGATGAATCGTTTGGATCACTAAGTAAACTCAGCTCAGAACCAATCACCGTTTGATAAAATAATTTTGCCCGTGCCATATCATTGACATAGATTTCGAACCAACACACTGGATTTGACATAAACGTGTCCTTTTATTTTGCTGTTATCGGTTTTATAACCATACATGGCTGTATTTATAAGCTTAAGGGCAGTTGAGCCTTTAAACTCTATTTTTAGACTTTATTGTGATTAGCTTATGACAAACTTAACTCAAGCGTAGCTGTATTTTGTAAATAAGTTTATTTTTTAATCAATATTCTAAGGGAAACTTAAAGAAACAATAGATTATAAACATAAAAAAAGAACGCCGAAGCGTTCTCTTTTTCGATCATTGGATCAATGACGTGCAGCTTTTTTACCTTCATCAACCGCTTTAACGATTGGTGCTTTGACCAATGGCGTAGGTTGCTCAACCAAAGCAAGTGGAAGAATCTCATCGATACTTTTCACAGCTTTAATTTCCAAACCATCTTTCACGTTCTGAGGAATTTCAGCTAAGTCACGAACGTTTTCTTGTGGGATAAACACCAGTTTAACGCCACCACGATGTGCTGCTAAAAGTTTCTCTTTTAAGCCACCAATACGCATTGCTCGACCACCTAAGCTGGTTTCACCTGTCATTGCAATATCAGGACGAATTGCAATCCCCGTGAATGCCGAAACCAGAGCAGTGGTTAATGCTAAACCTGCAGATGGTCCATCTTTCGGTGTTGCACCTTCAGGTAAGTGAACGTGTACGTCAGTTTCTTCAAAACGAGAAGCTTCAATACCCAATTCATCAGCACGTGTACGAACCACAGTCATTGCCGCAGTAATCGACTCTTTCATTACATCGCCGAGTGAACCCGTGGTAATAAATTTACCTTTACCTTTTACTGCTGCAACTTCGATGGTCAATAACTCACCACCGACAGAAGTCCATGCCAAGCCATTTACACGACCCACTTGAGCTTCTTCTTCCGCCATACCGTAATCAAATTTATGCACACCTAAATATTCAGGTAAGTTTTCAGCAGTGACATCAATATGTAAGTTTTTCGCTTTCTTACTGACTGATTCTTTTACCACTTTACGTGCAATCTTCGATACTTCACGTTCAAGGCTACGTACACCAGCTTCACGGGTATAACGACGTACGATGTCACGAATCGCTTCTTCATGAACAGTCAATTCTTTGCCACGTAAACCATTGTTCTTGATTGCTTTTGGAACAAGGTAACGATCAGCAATATTGACTTTTTCGTCTTCGGTATAACCCGGCAAACGAATTACTTCCATACGGTCTAATAAAGCCTCAGGAATATTCATGCTGTTTGCAGTACAGATAAACATTACTTCAGACAAGTCAAGATCAAGATCTAAGTAGTGATCGTTAAACTTGTTGTTCTGTGATGGATCAAGTACTTCAAGCAGGGCAGAAGCTGGATCACCACGATAATCCTGTGCCATTTTGTCAACTTCGTCGAGCAAGAACAGAGGGTTCTTAACGCCAACTTTGGTCAATGACTGCACAATTTTACCCGGCATCGCACCAATATAGGTACGACGATGACCACGAATTTCTGCTTCGTCACGGACACCACCGAGTGCCATACGAACGAATTCACGACCAGTTGCTTTGGCAATTGATTCCCCGAGTGAGGTTTTACCAACACCAGGAGGACCTACTAAACAAAGGATTGGACCTCGAAGTTTTTTCACGCGTGATTGCACCGCAAGGTATTCAACAATACGTTCTTTAACTTCATCCAAACCATAGTGGTCTGTATCTAAAATTTCCTGAGCTTTGGCTAAGTTAATGCTGACTTTGCTGGCTTTATTCCAAGGCGTATCTAAAATAGCCTCGATATAGTTGCGTACCACAGCAGCTTCACTTGACGCAGGTTGCATTGCTTTGAGTTTACGGAATTCGTTTTCAGCTTTTTTACGCACATGTTCAGGTAAATCAGCTTCCGCTAAACGTTTTTCAATTTCAGCAACATCATCTTCCGCACCACCATTCATATCGGAAAGTTCACGCTGAATGACTTTCATCTTTTCATTGAGGAAGTATTCGCGTTGGTTCTTTTCCATTTGGCGTTTTACAGAGTCATGCAATGTTTGCTCAATCTGTTGTTCTTCAGATTGTTGCAATAAATAAGTCATTAGCTCTTGTAAGTGTGCTTCAAACTCATCGTGCTCTAGGAATTTTTGTTTTACATCGATATTTAAAGGTACACGGGTTGCAACAAAGAACAACAATTGTAATAAATCGTCGATTTTATTTGCTGCTGCAATCAATTCACGTGCATTACGTAATTTGGCTTCTGCATACTGTGAAAACAGTGCACGTAATTCTTCTACACGTGTTGCTTGAGTATCTTTATCTACAGATATCGTCATTGGGCTTAATGCATGTTCAGCCGATAAGTATTCATCATTGTCGATGATTTCAACCAGCTTAGAACGATGTAAGCCTTCAATCAGTACCTTGATACAGTTTTCATCATTTTCATGATTCACAACTTGTACAATCTTCGCGACGGTACCATATTGATATAAGTTGTCGTGATCAATTTCTTCTGTAAGCGAATCTTTTTGCGCAACTACAAATACTAAATTGTCACTGTTACGAGCCACATCAACTGCATTGATCGATTTTTCACGACCCACAAATAGCGCAATTTGCATATGTGGGTACACAACCACGTCACGCAACGCTAAAAGCGGTAATACACTTGGAACCTGTGGCTCTAAGTTTTCTTGATTCATAATAATCTCAGACATGGGCACTCCTAATGAGTGACAACGGTGTTGCCATGTTTTTTATAGTGATGTGTATTTCAAAAATTACAAGGGCTTTGCCAAATAAAAAGTTTAAAAAATCGCAAGTATCTGATTAACAAATAAACCTATTTGCATTTATTGGTCAATTTAACGGCGAAAATAATAGGTTTTTGCTGGGGTAATTAAGCTATCTAAGGGCTGATCCCATGGATTTCTTTTTAACTCGTGGGTGAGTAACTGAAAATTATGCGCTAAACCGAGTCGATGTGGGCGGTGTGCAGCTGATGCAAGCGTTCGATCATAGAAACCGCCTCCCATGCCCATACGGCTACCTTTTAAATCACAAGCCAATAAAGGCATAACCACCAGATCGAGTATTGAAATATGTTTAGCACGACTTGCCATGGGCTCTAACATCCCAAGACGATGTAAAGAAAAGCGTCGATTGCGAAACTGCCGATTTGATATTTTGACCCAAACCAGTTTTTTGTTCATATTACAGATCATGGGCAAATACACGGTTTTTCCAATCGCACAGCAATATTCGATAAGCAATTTGGTTTGAATTTCACCAAAAGCATCTAAATATAATCCGATTTTCTGCGCATTGAAAAAATGGCGATGGCGTAGCATCTGTTTAAAGCATTGCAATTCAATGACCATTTGTTGATTGCGGGTCAGCTTTTGTCGTTGTTGTCTTAAAGATCTACGCAGTTGTGAATTTTGATCCATGTTTTGAATGCTAAAACTAAACTGTTGCCAGTATACAATGAATTGATAAACAGCATTTATAACGAAATGGTCAAGATGTTATTTTGATTATCTTTTATTCACTAGAGTTTGCGATAAATGGGCAGTTTTAAGCTATTATGCTAATCGTTTGATAAAACAAGATTAAATATTGATGTTCTACATTTTAAGTCCGGAGTATCTATTCTGACAAATGTAGGATTTTGCTCAGTCAATTGCAAATGAAAGCACTTCAATTAGGCTGAGAAGAAATTCACGTGAGTGATAATTATGGATAAGCACGAAAATAAACAGGAAAACACCATGCAAAGTCAGCTAAAACAACAATCTCATACCTTGTCACGACGGTTTGTTATCTCAATGCTTGCATTGGCAAGCAGTTTACCGCTGATGAGCTATGCCGCTCCAGCAGCGCCAAAACTGGATCTTGAGTTATCTGCACATTCAAAGAATAAAATTAAAACCTTAATGAATGATCCAAAAGTTTGGCAACAGATTCCCAAAACAGTCACGCTGTGTGTGTATTCTCCTGATGGCGCCAATAGTGAAGCTTTTGAACAAGCGACCAGTTATATCAGTGAACTGCCACGAATTACACAGATTGCTAAGGAATTTGGGGTGGATATGAAAATTACCCGTCCAACCAAATTGTCGATGCATATTGATTTAAATTATCCAAAATTAAAGAAAACCGCTTCTACGGATATTAATTTAAGAGTTTATACCGATGAACGTGTATTGACTGAGGATTTCCGCAGTAAACGCTGTGATGGTGCTGGAATCAGTAACATTCGTGCACGTCAGTTTAATCCGTTTGTCGGCAGTATTGATGCTATTGGGGCAGTACAAAACTATAAGCAATTAACCACCGTGATCCAGTTACTTGCACGGCCTGAGTACGATGCAAAAATGGTCAATCGTGATTATGAAGTGGTGGGGATTGTTCCTTTAGGTGCTGCGTATATCATGGTCAATGATCGCCGTATTGATACCTTATCAAAAGCAGCAGGGAAAAAAGTGGCGGTCATGAACTTTGACGGTACTCAAAAGAAGTTGGTGCAAAATGTTGGTGCACAACCTGTTTCAGTTGATCTATTAACTGTGGGTGGAAAGTTTAATAACAAAGAAGTCGATATTATGGCGGGGCCTGTTTTGTTATTTAAGCCTTTAGAATTGAAAAAGGGTATGACGGATAAAAATGGCAATGTGGTCGGTGGTATTATTCGCTTTCCTTTGATACAGGTCACAGGCACATTAATCATGCATCGGAATAAGTTCCCTGCAGGTATGGGACCAATCGCACGGGAAATGATTTCTAAACAACTCAGCCCAGCATTTCAGTTTGTCGATAAACTGGAGCGAGAAGTTCCAGATAAGTATTGGTTTGATATTCGTGAAGCAGATAAACCAGGCTATATTAAGATTATGCGTGAAGCACGTATTCAGATGACCAAAGAAGGCTTCTATGACCCAACAATGATGAAAATTTTGAAAAAGGTTCGATGTGGTCAAACCCCAAGTAGTTTTGAATGTGCTTTAAATGATGAATGATTGGGTTTTGCTCTTGTCTTGATGAGGTATATAAGTCAAAAGCAAAATCACAAACAGCTGATGTTTTTGATTTGAATTAAAAGCTAAAGGAGCAAAATGAAAGTTTATTTTGCTCCTTTTTTATTGCAAAGTTTAGGCAATGCTTTACTACTCTGTTAGATTAAATCCAAGATAAAGAAGATCAAAATTAAGATTTAAATGATGTTAAGAAAACCGTTCAAACTCTTGTTGCTGGCAGTGTTGTTTTACGTTAACTCGATATATGCCGCACAGTATCAGACAGGGGATATTATTTTTCATACTTCTAAATCTGTACAAAGTCTTGTGATTCAAAAAGCCACCCATTCGCCATATAGCCACATGGGAATGATCGTGATGAAACAAGGTCAAGCTTTGGTTTTGGAGGCGATTCAGCCTGTGAAATATACACCGCTTCAACAATGGATCAATCGCGGTGTAAATAAAGCCTATGTCGTAAAGCGTTATCAACCTCAATTAACTGCAGAGCAACAGCACAAGTTAGTCAAACAGGCCGAGACTTATTTAAATAAACCCTATGATGTTTATTTTGAATGGAATGATGACGCAATTTATTGCTCTGAAATTGTATGGAAAGCTTATCAATACGCTTTAGGAATAGAATTGGCGCCCTTGGAAAAATTACAAAGTTTTGATCTCACAGATCGAAGTGTTAAAGCACTTATGCGACAACGCTATGGACAGCATATTCCATTGCAAGAAACTGTGATTGCGCCAAGTGCAATTTTTAATTCAAAGAAACTGAAAATGGTTGACTCGGTTGCTGGCTTGAATTGATTGGAAATATAGCAGGCATAAAAAAACCTGAGTCATTATGCTCAGGCTTTTTATAAGAAGCGGTATATACATACATTCTTGAATGTGGCGACCCTACGGGGATTCGAACCCCGGTTACCGCCGTGAAAGGGCGATGTCCTAGGCCTCTAGACGATAGGGTCAATAAATTGAGGCAGACACTTGAAACTAAACCATTAAATTAATGGCGACCCTACGGGGATTCGAACCCCGGTTACCGCCGTGAAAGGGCGATGTCCTAGGCCTCTAGACGATAGGGTCGTTTCAGAGGTGGGCGTATATTAGGGTGAATACTGGCAGGTGTCAAACTTTTTTCCACAATAAAAACTGAAATTGCGTTTATATGGATAAAAACAAAGCAATATGAGCAAAGTGGTTAAAATTAAGACCATTATTACGGCTTGGGGTACACAATGGGATCTAAAATATTTTTAATCACCGCAGGATGTTGTAAGTAGCCTGCGATTTGATGAGGAGTATGAATAAACGTTGAAATCGCGGTATTTAAAATCGCGGGTTGAAAGTCAAAGGGCGCGTTGATCAAAGGAAAAGCAGTTAAAAAATCATCTGGTGAATAGAAATTATGCCAATCACCATTTAGACAATTTGGTCTTTTGACTGGTGGTGCCAGTTTAGACTGAATCACTTTAAAGGCGAGTGGTGAGCCTAAGGTAATAAAGCGTTGTATCTGGTAGTTTGTTTGCAGCTGTTGTAAAAGATTATAGGCAATCACGGTTCCTAATGAATGCGCAACGATAATATGCGGTTGATCGGGTTCTAAGCTAGCGAGTATCCGTTGATGGACTTCATCCATAAACTGAGGATTGGCGAGGTATAAATAAGTTTCGATCAGGAATTTATGAATCAGACTTTCATGAAGTTTTGGAAAATTATTTAAAATTAAAGAGAACTCTTTGAGCGCTTTATCTTTTAACAATTGCGAAGCCAAATACAAGCGGTTGGACAGTTTTAAGTCATGTTCAGGCATGAAGTAGGGCAGTATTGGAATTGCGGGAGGGATATTTGAAGTTGTCGTGGGTGACGTTGTTGTATGTTTATGAAAGTGAAAGTTTACCCATGATTTAGGC
This sequence comes from Acinetobacter sp. RIT698, assembly GCF_009668065.1. Taxonomy (NCBI): domain Bacteria; kingdom Pseudomonadati; phylum Pseudomonadota; class Gammaproteobacteria; order Moraxellales; family Moraxellaceae; genus Acinetobacter; species Acinetobacter sp. RIT698. The sequence continues at coordinate 29,773 of NZ_WJYH01000005.1, read as the reverse complement.
AGAAAGCTTTCTAAGTCAAAGCGATTGCTTAATTGGTGTTTACTGATTAAATCGCCATAAAAAGCCAAGCGAATATCTAATTGTGCTGTTGAAATAGGCAGTTTAAGTTCATCGATTCCCTGTTGAAGAATATCAATCCAATGTTGCTTTAAACTCTCAGCATTATAATTCTGCTGGTTCATACCATGAATAAAAATAATCTTCATTGGGGTTTTTTATAGATTGTTATGTTTAACTATTAAATTACGAGCTTAAACTGATTTTGACTATCTATGAATGTACAAAAAGTGTAGCCAATGGCTACACTTTTTGCTTAGGCATGATCAGTAAGATTTTGTTTAGGATTGTGATTGATCTTTATATAAGAATGCGTAGCTGATATAGCAAATCGCAATAAAGATTAAACAACAAATAAAGCCAACTACCATCTCAGGGTCAAATACCATACTGATACAGGTAATTAAACAGAAGATAAAACCTAAGATCGGCACAATTGGAAACAATGGTGCAGCAAAGCCTAATTCAGCTTTGGTATGACCTTGTTTGTACCATTGACGTCTAAAATTAAATTGGCTCAGACAAATACTCATCCACACCACAACCATGGTAAACGCAGCCACACCCAACAAGTTTTTAAAAATAGTCTCAGGTGCAAATTGTTCTGAAAGCAGACCAGGTAACGCACCGAACATGGTGACAATCACAGCAATATATGGAATACCGCGTGCATTGACTCTAGAAAACAGTGCTGGAAGCTGTTTCTTGGCTGAGAGCGACCACATCATACGTGATGCCGCAAATAGCCCTGAGTTGGCCGCAGACAACAACGCAGTGATGATCACAAAACGGATAATGTCTTCTGCGTATGGAATACCAATATGATCAAATACGGTAACAAATGGGCTGCTACTGACCCCTTCAGCATGTAATCCTGCCATTTGGTGAGGCAGCAGTGCACTAATTACGATGATAGTACCGACAAAGAAAATCAATAAACGCCAAATAGCAGTATTGATGGCTTTAGGCACATTTTTCGCGGGATCTTCAGTTTCACCCGCAGCAACGCCAATCAACTCAGTGCCAGAGAAGGCAAAGTTCACGATTAACATGGTGGTGAAGATTGGGAATAGACCTTGTGGGAACCAGCCTTCATCGGTCAAATTACTAAATAACGGTGCTGAAGTATGTCCCTGATAATTTAAAATACCAAAAATTGCCAAAAGGCCAAAAAGAATAAAAGCGATTACCGTGATGACTTTGACCAAAGAGAGCCAGAACTCAGATTCGGCAAACCATTTGGTTGAACTCATATTTAAGCCAAACACGATTGCTGCAAAAATCAGCGTCCATAACCACATCGAGATATGCGGAAACCATTCTTGCATTAACAAAGCCGCAGCAGTAAATTCAGTGCCTAGTGTTGCTGACCATGTTAGCCAATACAGCCAAGTAACGGTGTATCCAGTACCTGGACCAATGTATCGTTGTGCATAAGTACCAAACGAGCCAGACTCAGGCATATGAACTGCAAGTTCACCTAAGCACAGCATCACCATATAGGCAATTACACCACCGAGGATGTAAGAGATAATGGCACCAATCGGACCTGTTTGTGAGATCACCTCACCAGAACCTAAAAAAAGCCCTGTACCGATTGCACCACCAAGCGAAATCATCACCAAGTGACGAGTACTCATTGCTCGTTTGAGTGGTGAAGAATTAGATGATACCTGAGCATCATTTTGATTTGGTGATGACTGCATAAGCTTCAGATGGAAATAAAACAAGAAGCGCGCTATTTTAGCCCAATTCATAAATAGTGCAATGATTGAGTGTTGCTAATGCTCAATAAGCAATACTATAAATCACCGCGATTTTATGGTTTTTATAAATAAATATTTAAATCAATTATTTATATTTAACTCTGCACTGATTATTTTAAATTAAAAATCCAGATTATTGATGAAAAAACAATCTTTTAAATATGAAGGGGTGGTGGTTTTTAACTGCTTTAAATACGATAGATATAAAAAAGCCTGAGTCGTATTGCTCAGGCTTTTTTACGAGAAAGTTTTATTTTAACAACCTTCTCAAATATGGCGACCCTACGGGGATTCGAACCCCGGTTACCGCCGTGAAAGGGCGATGTCCTAGGCCTCTAGACGATAGGGTCGTAATGAGGTGATGCGTATATTAAGGATAAAAGACATTTTTGTCAAAATGGATTTATCGAAAAAGCGTTTAACTGATGAATCTATAAGCGAATCATTATGTATTTGTTTTTAATTTAGCCAGAAAGCTATTTTTTGCTTTTTAGAAGAATCCAAATCAAATAAAAACGGCTTGATTTATATATGAATCACTTAAAAATTATGCTACGGATTAAAAGCCTAAAATAGAAAAGCCCGTATGAATACGGGCTGATCAGTGATTTACAATGCGACTTAATTTTTCTGATGATAAAGCCAGTAATAAGTTGCATAACATGCTGCCATAAACACTAAACAACCAATAAAGCCAGAAAGCATTTCCGGATCTGCTGCCATACTTAAACCGGTTGCGGTACAAGTGATAAAGCCAAGAATTGGTACAACGGGATACCACGGCGTTTTAAATTTTAAATCAGCCAGTGTTTTACCGCTGGCTAGCCATTTACGACGGAAATTAAACTGACTCCAGCAAATACTCATCCACACGATAACCATGGTAAATGCTGCCACACCGAGTAAGTTTTTAAAGATCACATCTGCGCCAAATTGCTCCGACAGTAAACCGGGTAAACCCCCAATCATGGTCACAAAAATTGCAACAACAGGGGTGCCTGATTTGGTCAGTTTGGAAAAAACTCGAGGTAATTGTTTTTGAATTGAAAGCGCCCACATCATACGAGATGCCGCATATAGTCCTGAATTAGCAGTGGACAAAAGCGCTGTAATGATCACAAAACGCATGATGTCTTCTGCGTAAGGAATTCCAATCAAGTTAAATACAGAAACAAAGGGACTATTACTGATCCCTTCACCATGCGCGGCTAGGCCAGCATCTTGATAGGGCAATAATGAACTGATGACAATAATGGTACCAACAAAGAAAATCATTAACCGCCAAACCGCAGCATGAATTGCTTTCGGGACATTTTTTTCAGGATTTTCAGTTTCACCAGCAGCAATCCCAATCATCTCAGTACCATTAAAGGCAAAATTTACAATCAGCATGGTGGCAAAAATAGGAAATAAACCATTGGGTAACCAGCCATGTGCGGTTAAATTACTGAATAAAGGTGCAGTTTCATGACCATGGAAGGGAATTAATCCAAATATTGCGGTTAGGCCGAGTAAGATAAATACCAGTACTGTTGCAACTTTAACAAAAGACAACCAAAACTCGGACTCTGCAAAAAAGCGTGTTGAGGTTAGATTGGAAATCAAGACGGCAACAATAAAGACCAAGGTCCATAACCAGATGGAGGTTGTTGGAAACCATTCCTGCATCAGCATGGCTGCCGCTGTAAATTCAGTCCCCAAGGTGGCAGACCAGCCAAGCCAGTACATCCATGACACCATGTAGCCTGTGCCTGGTCCAATATTTTTAGCTGCAAAAGCACCAAAAGATCCGGTCACAGGTTGATTGACTGCAAGCTCGCCTAAGCAAAGCATTACCATATAGGCAATTAAACCACCGATAATATAGGCAATCACTGCTCCAATCGGCCCAGCTTGTGCAATCACTTCACCTGAACTTAAAAATAAGCCTGTACCAATCGCACCGCCTAATGACAACATGATCAGGTGGCGTTTGGTCATGGATCTTTTTAAGACAATAGCTTGCCCATCAGCGACAGTGTGCTGATTCGATTGATCAGGTGATTGCATATTTGATGTCATTGAACTTTAAAGAGATATTTTAGATTAAAATGCCAAAATTGACAAAATAAAATAAACTATCAGCTTCTAAAGTCTAAAGAAAAGGGATGAAATAAAATAATTGAATCAAGAAGATCAAAAAAAGAGAAAGAAATTATAAAAATAATTAGATGGCGACCCTACGGGGATTCGAACCCCGGTTACCGCCGTGAAAGGGCGATGTCCTAGGCCTCTAGACGATAGGGTCGTTTAGAAGATGGCGATATCTTATTGATCCGCCACCAAATTGTCAAGTAAGTGAGGTGCGAGTTTGTTCAAAATATAGCAAAACAGTTCAGCTGTCTTTTGAGTATCGTACAAGGCAGAGTGAGCCTCTTTACCATCGAACTCAATTCCAGCTTGAATACATGATTTAGCCAAAACAGTTTGACCAAACATGACCGCACTTAAAGTCACAGTATCAAATACAGAAAAACTATGAAAAGGGTTTTGATTTTTACTGCCAGTTCGCGCAATTGCAGCTCTTAGGAAGCCTAAATCAAAATGGGCATTGTGTCCGACCAAGACCGCATGGGTACAATGTTGTTGACGACGTACTTCATTAACCGCCTTAAAAATACGCTTTAATGCTGTTTTCTCGTCTTCAGCCATTGCCATACGCATTGGATTAAATGGATCTACACCAATAAAGTCCAAAGAGCGACGATCTAAATTTGCACCTTCAAAAGGATTGATGTGTGCATGATGTGCTTCACCTGGAACAAATTTTCCTTCAGCATCATACACAATCGGGATGCATGCGATTTCAAGCAATGCATCGGTATCTGCATTAAAACCTGCTGTTTCAACGTCAACCACAACGGGTAAAAAACCACGAAAGCGTTGTCCAATCACAGGTAATGTTTCAGTTGTCACACCTTTCTCCATTGGATGGTTTTTCCAGCATAAAGTGGAATAATGTGTTCACCATCCAAATAATCTAAACTTTCAGGGATTACCTGATCTTCTTTCACAAGGGTAATCTTATTTGTGTTGCGAGGCAAACCATAGAAGTCTGCACCAAACATACTGGCAAAACCTTCTAGGCGTTCGATTTTGTTGACTTGATCAAAAGCCTGAGCATAAAGCTCAATTGCTGTAGGTGCACTATAGCAACCTGCACAACCACATGCATTTTCTTTGGCATTTTTAGAATGTGGCGCACTGTCAGTACCTAAGAAAAATTTAGGGCTGCCGCTAGTGGCAACTTCAAGTAAAGTTTGTTGATGGGTTTGACGCTTTAAAATCGGTAAACAATAAAAGTGAGGTTTTATGCCACCGACCAACATATCATTACGGTTAAACAGTAAATGTTGTGGTGTGATCGTCGCAGCAACATTACGATCTTGTTCAAGCACAAAATGCGCAGCTTCACTGGTGGTAATATGTTCTAACACCAATTTTAATTTCGGAAATTGTTTAAGTAACGGTGAAAGTACTTCGTCTAAAAAGCGTTTTTCACGGTCAAAAATATCCACATGCTGATGGGTAACTTCACCATGTAACAATAATGGTACTTGATGTTCTTCAAGTTGTTCAATTACTGCATAGACTTTACGAATGTCACTGACACCATTATCCGAGTTGGTTGTTGCACCAGCAGGATAGAGTTTAATTGCATTGACGAATTGAGACTCTTTAATTTTGCGAACTTCATCTGGAGAAGTATGGTCGGTAAAATACAGTACCATACGTGGGTCAAAATCAGTCCCTTCTGGCACATGTGCCATAATACGGTCACGATAAGCATTCGCTTCATCTACAGTTTTCACAGGTGGAACGAGGTTCGGCATACAAATCGCACGGGCAAATTGTTTGGCTAGATCTGGAACTGTACGTTTTAAGGCAAGACCATCACGCAGGTGGGCATGCCAGTCATCTGGCTGAAGCAAAGTGATCGTATTCAAGGCAATTCTTACTGACAAAATAAATGAGATGATAATCTATAACACTTTAAAATGATAACAGCTATTTCTAATCAATAATTCAAATTAAATGATTAAAAACAAATCTAAAGCTTATATTTTGTTCGGATTGGTCATGTATGTGTCATGATTGGGTGCTAATGCTGAGTAGAAAATCTACAACTGTATAACATGGCAATGATTTTCAATTGCTTATTTTGAATTTATTTTAAAATTACCGTTTTTAAATGATTAAATAGTCAAAATGTACTATTGCATATTTTTCTTAAAAAATGATAATAAAGTCATACAAAGATAAACTTCGAACATACATAACTTTCATTTTATGAATAAACACGCTATTGACCTTATACAATTGTGTTTAAAGCCTTGAGAATATAAATGATCGGCTCAAGGTGTGTGTGACGTCGCTTTTATTGTCTGAGATCAGTATACTATGTATCTGTAATACAATAGTTTATTAGATAAGTACATCAATTATAATATTGAGTTAATAGAGAGCTTTATATGGGCAAGTTTCTGCCAAACCTGATTTGCATCATGTGTCTTGTGGGTTTAAATATTCAAAGTCAAATTTTTGCCAAACAAAATGTTAAAGCTGATAAAAGTCAAGAAGCGATAAAAGCGGACTTAAAACAAGATTGGTCAGTCAATAGTATCAATACAGCCAATTGGTCTGAAAATATTGGCAGAGGACAATTCCCCGTTTATGCACGAGCACAAGTGATGCTCAATAATTTACATGCTTCACCTGGGCCAATCGACGGTAAAAGTGGCAAGAACTTTTTAAAAGCACTTGCCGCGTATCAACAGATTAAAAGTTTACCAATTAGTGGTGAACTGGATAAACAGACTTGGGACAGTTTGTTAAAAAATCAAAAAACTGCAGCATTTGGAACTTATCAAATTACGGCAGAAGATATTAAAGGGCCTTATGCAAAAGCAATTCCGCGAAATTATGCCCAACAAGCAAAAATGCCGGGTCTGTATTACACCCGTGTGAGTGAAATGCTAGGTGAAAAGTTTCATATTGATGAAGACTTTCTTAAACAACTCAATCCAAAAGCTAACTTTAAAAAAGTAGGCGAAACTATCAATGTACCGATCGTACGTAATGATTTGCCTGAAGGTGTGGCCTTAATTATTGCGCATAAGCCTGCTCGACAACTTTATTTATATAATAGTACAAATCAAATGATTGCATCTTTTCCTGCCACAATTGGGGGTTCTGGTACACCATCCCCGAAAGGGACGCATAAGGTCATTAAAGTTGCCGCAAACCCTGTCTATGGTTATAACCCGAAAAACTTTGTTCAAGGGAGCAACCGTCAAAAGCTGGCATTACCGCCTGGCCCAAATGGTCCTGTTGGTAATATGTGGATTGCTTTAAGTAAACCGACATTTGGTATTCATGGTACGCCGAATCCTTCATTAATTTCAAAGACCGCTTCTCATGGTTGTATTCGTTTGACCAATTGGGATGCCAATGATTTAGGTCGCAAGGTTCAACCGGGGACTGTGGTTAAGTTCTTAGATTAATCCCGCTGTATATCCGAAAAGGCTGAGTACTTTAAAAGAGGGCTCAGCTTTTTTTATTGCGTAGATAAAATTTTGCTGCTGTAAATATTAAACTTATACACAACATACTGAATTTATTGGGTATGATCAATTTAACTTAACCATGTCAAAAAAATTGAAATCTTTATGGGTACAGAAAAAAAATTATCTACTCAAGAAGTCATTAAACTTGAACGAGATTTGGCTAAATTTGCCAATATGATGGATTCGGTGGTACGTATTCCATTTACCAAGCAAGGGGTTGGGGCTGATGCTGCACTCAGTACCATACCGATTGCTGGTGATGTCGCGGGTTTTGTGCTGACTTGCTATGCAGTTTATAAAGCCAAACAGATTGGCGTGCCTCAAGCTAAACTCAATGGAGTATTAAAACTGGCTGTGATGGATGGGGTTGTGGGATGTATACCGATTGCTGGAACCTTATTCGATATTTTTATTCGGCCCAGTCGTAGAGCTTTAGACGTTGTACATGACCATATTCAAGAAGAATATCAGATTTATAGCGATGATCATGTGGTTCACCCATTTTTACATGAGAAGCTAGAACAAAAGCAACAGCATTCCGCATTTTGGCGTAACCCTGTCATTGCTTGGATTTGGATTCATATTCCCGATATTTTAGGCTTGATTGTTTTAATCCTGATTGGACTTGCGATGTGGTTTGGCGTAAATATGTTGTGGGATTGGTATCAAAGCTATCGTGCTTAAATTCCAACATTGAATTGATTTGAAAATGTAGATATTAAAATACAGAGGTGATCATGCAAGATTATATTTCGGCAAACCTTCCTGCTATTGATTTTGATCATACTCGTAAATTTTATGCATTCTTAGGTTTTCAGTGTGATTATCAGTCCACAGAATGGATGATCTTAAGTAAAGACAGTTTGCTGGTTGAGTTTTTCCATCACCCCAATTTAAATCCAAAAGAATCATGGTTTAGTGCTTGCTTAAGAACACATGTCTTGAAAGATCTGTTTCATTTTTGGCAAGGTTTAGATTGGGCACAATTCCCAGAAGCACGAATAACTGAAATTCAGTATCTCGAAGAAATTGATATGTTTTGTGTGATTGATCCGAATGGAAGTTTAATTCGTTGTATTCAGTTAGATTAATCCCCCAAATTGGTATTGGTATTGGTATTGGTATTGGTATTGGTATTGGTATTGGTATTGGTATTGGTATTGGTATTGAAAGAAAGTAAGAAAGTAAGAAAGTAAGAAAGTAAGAAAGTAAGAAAGTAAGAAAGATAGAAATTGCGCGGTAAATATTGGATAAAGCAAAAACTAAAATATGATCTACCCATAAACAAAGCCTCCATATTGGAGGCTTTGTTTTTCTATGAGATCACTACGATTGAGCGAGCGTGTATAGATTAAGGTAAATTGAGTTGGCGTAAAGCGGCAACACGTTGCTCGATGCTTGGGTGAGTTTGGAATAAAGCAGCCAAACTAAAACCTTGCTCTTTACCTTCTGCGATCGCAAAAGCTTTCATTTCTTTCGGCATTTGATCTGGCATTTCAGATTCAGCCTGTAGACGCAATAAAGCGGAAATCATGGCTTCTTTACCTGCAAGTTGAGCACCAGCTTCATCTGCACGGTATTCACGATAGCGAGAGAACCACATTACGATTGCCGAAGCCAATATACCGAAGACGATATCAAGCACGATGGTAATTGCAAAATAAGCCAGTCCAGGCGCTTCACCATCTTGACGGCCAAAGACATTACGGTCAATAAAATCACCAACCACACGGGCAAAGAACATTACAAAGGCGTTCACTACACCTTGAATAAGGGATAATGTGACCATGTCACCATTAGCAACGTGACCAATCTCATGCGCAAGCACGGCACGCAATTCATCTTTGTTCATGCGTTCAAGCAAACCTGTTGAAACCGATACAAGTGCATCGTTTTTATTCCAACCTGTGGCAAACGCATTCGACTGATAAGATGGGAAAATACCAACATCTGGCATTTGAATACCAGCACGTTGTGAAAGTTGAGCAACCTCTTGTAATAACCAAACTTCGGCTTGGTTACGAGGAGCATTCGGGTCAATTAATTCAGTACCTGTGGTTTTTAGCGCCATCCATTTGGACATAAATAGGGAGATTAAAGAACCTACCATACCAAACACTAAACAGATGACCATCAGGTTGCCTAATTTAAGACCGCCAGCGCCGTAGTAACTACCAACACCTAATAATGATAGGATAATGCCAGCTACAACCAGTACCGCGAGGTTGGTTAGCAAAAACAAACCAATCCGCATCATGGAGAGAATCCTCTTATAAATAATAAATAATATGATGTATTAAAATAAATCATGAAATTCAATATGAGGTTTAGATGATTAAAATTCAAGAATAAGAGGGAAAAATCTAGCTAGCAAAAAATGACAAATTCAATTGAAAGGGATAGTGGATAAAGAATTTATTTAAAAAAATAGGCAAGTTAAAAAAAGATTCTCTGTATTAGAGAAAACATTATTTTTTTCAGCAATTTGTTGAAAATATGTAATTGCACAAATTACGTGCTTTATTTTCTATTTCAATAGGGCTATTAATTGGATTCTAAGTGCAGATAAGCATTAGTTGCCAATGGTGATTTGTGCTGTCGCACTGGCATGTGCTGTTGAATAAGAACCCGCAGGTGCATCTGTGTAAGTCCCATCAGAAGCAATAATAATTGGTCGAGAACTATATTTTACTGGTTGAATATTTGAACTGTTGCTGATTTGTGGTGTCGGCTCTACTTGATTGGAGAAATCATTTTGATTTGATTGGGCAATGATTTGTCCAGTACTGGTTGAAGTGCCAATATTATTTGCAGATAAATTTAAACCACCAGCATAGAGGTTGTTTAAACGACTGGTGACACGTTTGACATAGTCTTGGGTTTCACGGAAGGGAGGAATACCGCCGTATTTGTCCACATTCCCTTCACCCGCATTATAAGCCGCTAAAGCTAAACTGGTATTGCCATTAAAGCGTTTCATTAACCAACTGAGATATTTGGCACCACCAAAAATATTCTGCTGTGGGTCATACGAGTTGGACACATTGAAGCGACGAGCCGTTGCAGGCATCAGTTGCATTAAACCTTGCGCACCAACAGGAGAACGGGCATTGGTATTAAAGCCAGACTCGGTATGCATCACTGCTTTGATTAAGCCTTCAGACACACCATGCGTCTGCGCAGCTTGACGGATAATACTATCAAAGGAATTTTTACTTTTACTATAACTTGGCAGTACTGCAGATTCTGAGCTGCCCCAATTGCTATAACTATGAATATTACTGTCTTTATAATAAGTCACTTTGACTTTTTGCAGTGAACGATCCGAATTTTTGCGATTGGTCAGTAAGGTTGTCCCATTTTGGTCTTTGTAGAAATAAATTTGACCTGCAAACGTTTGCGATGTAAATGAGGCAAAGCTCATACACCCTAAAATAGACACTAGCGAACCCGTAATTAATTTTTTCATTTTGTAGTAATTAAAATATTTCCCCAATTTTTGGGAGTTTAACAAAGTTATTGAACAAGAAAAACTATGAATTGAGTTTTAACAATACAATCGCGAAAAAGCAAGTGCTATTTGTTGGCATATTAATCAAAAAAAATTTTATATTTTTTTTAAAATATATTTATTGACTATGCTAAACAATTGAAAAATATATATAAAATATAATGGTTAAAAAATGATCAATCTAAAGAGAATGCCCATCATTGCGTGAGAAAACTTTGTCAAGCCCCAAACAATCCACAATTTTATCCACAGGTTTTGTGGAAAACTGTGGAAAAGTCCAAAAGATAAGCACTTCGGCTAAAAAATGAACTGAGCCGTCTATTTTAAATGTGGAAATACGACAGGAAGATGACCAGATAAAAATTGATGCAAAATAAAAAAATCTTTAGATGCGGTTAACGTTCAAATCAGATAAAATTGCCCAGTATTTTTTTATGGGTTTATCTCGTCTATGTACTCGCCAGTTGAGTCCGAACAAGGATTTAATTTTAAACCAGAGCTTCCAACAAGTTCAGCTTATTATCGTCTTTTGAAAAAACTTCGTCGTCAAGTCGGCCATGCAATTCGTGACTTTAAAATGATTGAGGAAGGCGATAAGGTAATGGTCTGTGTTTCTGGTGGGAAAGACAGTTACACCTTGCTTGATATTTTGTTGCAATTTAAACGTATTGCACCGATCAACTTTGATGTTGTCGCAGTGAACTTGGATCAAAAGCAACCTGGTTTTCCTGAAGATGTGTTACCGAAATATTTGGAAGAAAACAATATTCCTTATTATATTTTGGAAAAAGATACTTATAGCATCACCAAGCGTTTGACACCTGAAGGGAAAACTTACTGTGCAGTGTGTTCACGTTTACGTCGTGGTTCACTCTACGGTTTTGCGCAAGAGATTGGTGCGACCAAAGTGGCATTGGGTCATCATCGCGATGATATCATTGCAACATTCTTCTTGAATCTATTCCATGGTGGTAGCTTAAAAGCGATGCCACCAAAATTATTGTCTTCGGATAAAAAGAACATTTTGATTCGTCCTTTGGCTTATGTTGAAGAAAAAGACATCATCAAATATGCTGAAATTCGTAAATTCCCGATCATTCCATGTAACTTATGTGGTTCGCAGGAAAACTTACAACGTGCCATGTTAAATGACATGCTACGTGGTTGGGATAAACAATATCCAAAACGTTTGCACAGTATTTTTGGTGCATTGCAGAATGTTTCACCATCTCAATTGGCTGACCGTGATTTATTTGATTTTGAAAAATTGGATGAAGAACGTGAATTCGATATGAAATGTGATACGGAAGAAATGAAAAAACGTTTAGATGTTGTAAATCTTAGTTTTGCAGCAGATTGATCTTTTTTGCCAATTAAATGAACGAATCGGGCATTCATATTGAGATGAGTGCCTGATTTAAAAAAATAAAACGATAAAACCGATAAAACATGAACAGTCCGTACAAAAAACTTTAGCCCAAATTGAAATTATCATGCTATAACATTGGGCAAGCAAAACTGCTTCAACCTGATGTTGTCTGGATAGATAACACAATAAATTGAATAAATAATTTGAGGAATGAACATGCCTGCATTTTTAACTGATGATTGGTTTGCAAATGTTGAAAAATTAACTGCTGAAGCAGGTGATTTAAACTTACCACCAGCACTTTCAGGTTTAGCAATTAATTTGGTTGTTGCAGATGCAGATGGCAACACAGAGCTTGCTTTAGACGGCGGAAAAATCGTCAAAGGTAGTTCTGCAAATGCGAAAACAACATTGAACATGGATGCTGAAACACTTCGTAAAGTATTCTTAGAATTTGATATGGCTGCTGCTATGCAAGCATTTATGACAGGCAAAATCAAAGTTCAAGGTGATATGTCTCAATTGATGGCTTTACAAACAGCTAAGCCAAGCCAAGAGCAAAAAGATTTATTTAAGAAAGTATTAGAGCAAACTGCTTAATCTTTTTACAATAAAAAAGCTTACCCGAGAGTAAGCTTTTTTATTGCCTGGTTTTTACAAATCCAATCGATTTAAAATACAGATTAAATTTCTAGTAATCGAGGTGTGGTCTTAATGTGTTCTAAATAAGCCCGAATACGTGTGACATACTGTACCGCTTGTTTATAACGACCATTACTTGCTTGATTACGTGTCAAATAATTATAAAGATTCATCCAGTCATTGGGATCTTTACCTTGTGCTTTGATGCGCTTTTGAATACCTTCAACTGCACCAGGCCCCATATTGTATGCAACCAAAGCATACCAATGACGATCTGGATTACGAATATAAGAATAACGACTCAACATCATATCAAAATATTTTGCGCCGCCTTGGATACTCTGAGCGGGGTCACTTCGATTACTGACACCCATTTCTTTGGCTGTGGTATTGGTCAACATCATCAAACCACGGACACCTGTGGGAGAAACAGAGTCTGGTTTTAAATATGATTCTTGATAACCAATTGCAGCAAGTAGGTGCCAATCTAAGCCATATTGCTGTGCAGAGCGCTTAAAGCTGGCTTTATAAATCGGTAGACGAGAACTTAAGTCACGTTGAATCACGTTCCAATCGTCTTTCTTGACGACATTAAGATTATAAAATGAGGCAAGTTGCTGGGTTGAGCCATTTTGTTTGCTTTGGCAAATGAAACCACTTGCTGTTGCTGTTAATGGATCTTCAGCTTGTTTAAACACCCAATTTAATTCTGGGTTTAAACCATTACTTTTTAAACTGTTGAAATCACCACAGCTTGCTGAAAAAGAGGTTAAGCGTTCTGCTTCGATGCTTTGCATATTTGCGGTGGTAATCGCAAAATTCGCCTTACCTTGAGCAACCATTTTCAATGCCGTTGCATTGTCAGAAACAGTTTTAAACTCAAGTTTAACATTTAAACTTTCAGCATAGTTATGGGCTAAGTCATAGCCGAAGCCATGCTTATAGTCTCCATCCTTAAACACGATGCTTGGATTGGAAACCGCAACTACAGTCAATTTACTCGAATTAACTACAGCATTGTATTGATTGTTCTTACTCGCATTAATACTAAAAGGAATTAATGCAGTGGATAAAACTAAAGTTTTGATTGGCAGCGCACGAAAAAATGAGTTAAGGCTAAGCCTCGACCCAGAGGTTGAACTACTGTGCATGTTGTCTCCGCTACAAGTAATTTATTGCCCTAAAAAGTAATAAGCACAAAAACGCTTAAAAACTTCTTATAGTTGGTAAATTCAATAAGGGTGGGCAGTCATGAACGTCATTCAAAAAATGACATGTGGGATAGAAAGATTTTGCAGAAAAACTACAAAATTAAAAAAATAAACTCATAAAACATGTGCGCATAATATAGGCGGTTTTTAGATCTGTCAAACTTTGTATGAAAAATGATCAATTTAAAATATTTAAGATGATGATTTTTAACAGAATATTTTTTTAAAAAATGCAGAAATTTTAAAACTGAAATACGCTGCCAAAAACTGTAAGCAAATGTTCCAAATGTAAGTTAAGAATTACCACTTTTAAAAGGTTTTCTGATTGAATTTTCTGTCTGAATTTAAATAGGAAAAAAACGATTTTATTGCTTTTTAAAACTTAAAATGCGCTATTTTTGAGCTGACATTTTTACGCTATTGGCTGTAGACTGTAGCAACTTTTTTTAAAAAATAAGTATCAAGTGCATATGTATTTTAAATGGTTTTAAATCATGAAATCTAATTTAATTACCCGTTCAGGGCATGATCTGTTGGTTGCAGAGTTACAACATCTCTGGCGCGAAGAACGACCTGAAATTACCAAAAAAGTGACATGGGCTGCCAGTCTGGGTGACCGTTCTGAAAATGCTGATTACCAGTATAATAAGCAGCTACTTCGAAAAATCGATCGTCGTGTACGTTATTTAGGGAAGCGTTTAGAAGAATTACGAATTATCGATTTTTCTCCAGAACAAGCAGGTAAAGTGTATTTTGGTGCTTGGGTTGAAATAGAAAATGACGAAGGTGAACAAAAAACCATACGTCTGGTCGGAGTAGATGAAATTTATGATCATCATCCGCAACATGTCTCAATTGATTCACCGATGGCAAGAGCTTTACTGTCTAAACAAGTTGATGATGAGGCAGAAGTGGATACACCATCAGGGAAAAAACGTTGGTATATCAATTCAATTCGTTATGAATAGCTTGAATATTCATCAAATTAGCGAGATTTGACTTTATTTTGTACATTTGATTGAAGAAATACTGAAAAAGATTTGCCAAGTTGCAATTTTATTTATATGATAGCCGCCATTGGAAGCGTGGCAGAGCGGTTTAATGCACCGGTCTTGAAAACCGACGAGGGTGTGAGTCCTCCGTGAGTTCGAATCTCACCGCTTCCGCCAAATATTTAAAAGACCCTTAAATTTTTAAGGGTCTTTTTTTTTGCTTTGATTTTGTTTAACGGACCTTGTATAAACTTTGGATTGAAATAGAACAGATCAGATTGATTTAGATGATCATTATGTTGAATCTCTTTTCACAGACGAGGGAAACAATCCAAAAATTTACATTCATTTATAATTATTCCATTTAAATTCAGCATTGATAAAATAAGTACGTTCCAGGCCATTTAAACCACTATACGCAGCCCTATAGGTGGTATTGCCGAGATTACGGATCCCTGCACTTAAATTGACATATTTATGATTAAAACCCGCATACAGGCTACCAATGGTATAAGAATCAAAGCCGCCTTTTTGTATGACTTGAGGTTCATTAAATACGGTCTGAATTTTTCCTTTCACCCATGGCTGTAACGGCAATTGGCTAAAGGTATATTTATAATGGCTGTTAATATCAATTGGATGTGCCGCAGCTTGTACAAAAACATCTTCAGAATCAATTTTATTAAAACTGCCTGAAATACCAAAGTCATGCACTTCATCCATATAATTGGCACTGAATTCCATACCCCAATTATTGACTTGGTCGGCATTATAATATCGGGTGGTGTCTTGGAAAAAGTCAGATTCACGATCATTAAAATCGCCTGTCGCTATATTGCATTTACCGATACGAATACAACTTTCCAAACCAGCCCGATCAATAACTCTACGATTGGTTTTCGTCCAAATATATTGGTCAAAGTCGCTATAAAACACACTGGTATTTAACGCCCAATGATCATTGAGGTATTTCCAAGCCACTTCGGCATGGTAGCCTTCTTCAGGTTGTAAAGCTAAACCTCCACCCAAAAAGCCACCAAATGTATAGCGTTCATACAAATCAGGTGCGCGGAAAGTACGGCTGATGTTGGCAGAAATATTTTGAGTATCGGTGAGGTGATATTGTGCTCCAAGCGCCCATGTTGGCTCGATTATGGTTTTTTCAGGGGTAATTCCCGAAATACCGATGAGTTGTGAGGCAAGTTCAGCATTTGCACCTGGCAGTAATTTTTGTCGGGTTGCCCAATAATTGGCACGTACTCCTGCAAAACCTGTCCATGTGCCGAAGTCATATTCTAAATTGGTAAAACCTGCATAATAATCTTGTTCAGAATACACCGCAGTGACGGCTTTATCTAAAACAGCTTCCAGACCAAAACTGGCTTGTAATTGATGCCAGTTTAAAAATAGATTGGCGTTAAAATTATCACTGTCTAAGGTTTCAGTATAACCGCCTTCTTGTTGGCGTTCTAATAAGGACTGTTTGTTATATTTAAATGAGAAGTTATTAAAAATACCCAGATTGTCTTTACGATAAGTGATGGATTTAGATTCACGCTCTTTACGTGCCAACAGCATCACCATTGCATCTTGCATGGTACTGCCATGTGCTGATGCAATATCTTTACCGATCCATTGGTCATAATCGAGATCAATTTGGCTATCTGTAGCAAATTTTCCTGATAATTTGGCACTCAGTGATTCGGCGTCATAACCCAAATCTTTGACGGTTACTGTGCTATTCACTGCATTTAATGCATTGGTTTTACTAATCGCATATTTTTTATCAGCATTACCACGGACCCGATAGTCATTGGACGATTCTTTGGTATAAGTCACCTTTGCACCAAAATTATCCATGCCTGCATTTAGACTGGTGGTGGAACTGGTTTTGTCATAACCCTCATCATAAGCGAATTTTTGACTGACCCCGATGCCTTGACTCATTTGTACAGGTTTGGTCTTGACGATAATGACGCCACCTGATGCACCCGGGTCGTAAATCACCGCAGGACTACCTTTTACCACTTCAATCATTTCAACGTTGTTAATATCCACCTGATTGATTTCACCAGAACCTGAATGGTCTAAACCTTGATTGGCGATTTTGATGCCATCAACAACACTGACCACGCGTTGCCCAGTCAGACCACGAATTTTTACATTTTTACCGAAAGCCCCAGTTTCGGTAATGGAAACACCAGGAATATCCCGAATCGCTTCTTTGACATCGGCTAAGCCTTCCTGCTGAATTTTTTCCTGACTGATGATCTGTTTGGAATAGGGTTTGTTAAACATTTCTTGTTGATTTTGTCGCTCTGCCTTGAGGACTTTTTCTGCTGTGACTTCAATGACAGGCAGTTTAGTGGGGGGTTCATCATTTATGTCGGTATCTTTCTTATTTTCTGCTGCATAGAGATGATAGAAAGGAGAGTATCCACCAGCAATACACAGGGTCAATAATAGATATCGTGGGAGAAAGGGAGGTGTGTGCATGACAGAAATCCAGTCAAAATAAACGCAGGGTTGCAGCCCCATTTTAAGAATGGAAACAGCAACCCGATTGAATGAGTACGTATGGCTTAGTCAGTAATCCAGGAACCATTAATTTCATTGACTTTTTTCAATGATTTTTCTTTTTCTGAGAAGCCACTGGTCAGTAAAGGAACACCCGTATGAGTACCTGTCATATGCAAGCCAAATAGACCACCAATCCCAGCCAAAGTGACATTACCTGAAGCGTCAGCAGTGACATTGGTAATTCCACCTCCACCCTCTAAATCCTTGATGTTACCCATGAGTTTGCCCGTGGTGGCATTGACAATACTACCGACTGTGTCAGTTGGATCTGTTGCCTGATTGGCACGTTTATTCCATAACAATACATTGCCTTCATAAATGCCATTGGCACGGAATGCGGTGCGTTCAAAGTACATACGGCCAATCGTTGGGGTGACGCTGGTTTTGCTGGCTGTTGGCGCATTGAGTGGTAATTTATAAACGTTATAAACACGGGTTGCTGCTGCAGTTGGATTGGTCTCATTGATATAGACATAATCACCGACTGCCACCGCAGGTACTCGCATTGAAGTAAAGTATGGAATATCCTGATCAATGACAGCATTATCCAACGCTGTTTTTGTGGTTGTGGTTGCAGTATTTAACCAGCCTTGTTGATAGTTAAGGTTCATCTTGTCTTTAGATAACTTGGCCGCTTCGACAAATAAATAACCATTTTTGACCGCAGTAAGGTTCAGGTTATATGACAAAGCCACATTGCTTGAATTATTGGCTAAATCCGTACCAGTGCCATTATCATAAATCTTGCTTGCGCTGGTGCCTGTCAATTTCAGAATTTCGGCATTTTTAAAGACATAAGCGTTTCCAAATATGGAATGGGTGATCGCTGCATTTTGTGTATCAAGGTTATAATTAATCAATAAATAACCAGTATTACCTTCTGCCAAATTATCGACTACATTTGGCATGTTAAAGAAATTACTAAAGATACCCGCACCACCATGTCCACCACCAAATTTAAGTTGATGATGTTCAGGATTATAATTTGCAGGATATTCTGCACCTGTTACATTCGCTAAGGTTTTTGCAGTTTTATCATAAGCATAAAGTGTTTTTACCCCTTCTTTTGCCAGATAAATATGGCTATCATTTTGCACTAAGAAGTAGTATTGACCTGTTCCTCCACCAATATCAGTACAGGTGACCAAATCAACGGTGCAGCTTTGTAAACGTGCAGCTTCATTACTTGCGGTTGGGTAGCTTCCTTTGACATAGGCAGCACTGTAGTTGACCAATACTGAATCAGTTTTACCAGTCGTGTTATTGACAACCGGCTTAATGGTTCGACCTTGTGTCACTTTGCCATCTGATAAACGCACAGTGATATAGGCATTTTTAATATTGTCAGACAGTTCGCCTCTAAAAATATCGGGTAGCTTGGCAAAAGTACGCAATTGCACATAAGAATTATCAATATCTGTTTCATTGAGATACATGGTTTGTGTATCGCCAATCACTTTCATTTCTGCGGTTTTTAATGCTGCTGGTAATGCTGCACTACTAAAAATGGTGGCTTGACTGTTTGGATTACTTGCATCAAATCGTTTTAGAATATTGTCGGTATAGAATGTATATTCAGTTGCTGTTGTTGCACCAGCTGTTGTGTAATTACGCGTTTCTTTAGATGCATTTGGGTCAAGGAAAATCGCATATTCTCGTTTTTTATAAACTGTTTTATCGCCATCTTTTGCCGCACTCATCACAAAGACACGATTGCCTAAAATCACATTGCTGATACTGCTGTAATACTCCTGTTTGCCGTTGTTAGGGTCATAACGGACAATTTGAGAATTACCTGTTTCAGGGTTGGCGACTTTGTAGAATTGATAATCAAACACCGACTCAACTTGGGTATTAATCGTAATGCTCAGATCTGTGCTCAGTGAACCATCACTGACACTCACCACAAGTGTATCTGCGCCAACCACATTGCCTGCAATATAAGTAATCACACCTGTTTTACTGTCAATGCTGGCAGTGCCTAATTTTGGCGCTGTTTTTATGCTATAGGTAAGCGCGTTGTTCTCAGCATCTTTTGCCGTTACGCTAATTTTTTTACTGTCTAGGGTTTGTACGGTCACTGGGCTGATCGCATCAATTGTTGGGGCAGTATTGCTCGGTTTGCTGTCTCCACTACCACTGCCACCCCCACCACAACCTGTAAGAATGGTACAGATTGAACTGGCAATCAGGGTTTTATGACCTATTTTCATTTTAGATAACAACATTGCTTTATCCTTTGCTTGATAAAAAAATGGACAATCATCGTGGCTAGAAAGGACAATGCTTTGTTGGCTATATGATAATGATAATTATTTACATTAAAAATACTAATCTAATACAAAAACTGAGTCAACATAATATTTCTGTTTAGCATATTGATATTTATTGTGAATTAATGAAATGTCTTTTAATTTGATTAGGATTATGTCTGTTTTTTAAGCGTTGAAAATTTTTATTGGTGTCACACAAGTACTTTAAGATGAAGTGATATTTTGCAAGCTTTCACTTACAAAATATGTCCAATCTAGCTAATTTCATTTAATGTATAGTCACCAATTTTTTTATCACTTCTTCGCCTACTTCACGTGGTGATTGAGGATTTTGACCTGTAATAATGCGGTCATCGACAATGGCATAAGAGGTAAATGGGAAGAATCCTTGAGAATATTTTGCACCTTTTGATTTCAACTGATTTTCAAGGAAAAAGGGTACTTGTTTTTTCATCCCTGAAAGCGATTCTTCACGATTTGAAAATCCTGTCACTTTACGGTTTGCAATGAGTGCTTTGCCTTGTTCATCTTTTAGGGAAAGTATACCTGCCACACCATGACATACCGCGGATACTACACCGCCTTGACGATAAATTTGTTCAGCTAGTGCGGTTAATTCAGGATTATTTGGAAAGTCCCACATCACGCCATGACCGCCAGTAAAATATATTGCTTTATAGTCAGACGCTTTTACCTCACTTGGCTGCAAGGTGTTATTTAACCGTGACATAAACGCAGGATCGGCTAAATAAGCGCGTGCTTGTTTATCCATATAGATCCATTTTTGACTACGTTCATCCAGTGGCACTGCACCTCCTTTAGGGCTAATAAAATCCATTTGGTAACCCGCTTTATGCGCAACGTCATAGAAATGTGTGAGCTCAGTCACCCATAGCCCTGTAGTATCTTTACGTGAAGGGTATTTGTCATGATTGGTCATCACAACCAATATTTTTCCTTTAGATCCTGACAAAGATGGGTTCGAAATTGATTTTGAACTGCTGTTATCATTCGCAGATGCAAAAGGCATTGAAAATAATGCTGCTAAAACAACCAATAACTGTTGAATTATACGATGCTTAATAACCCCAATATTTGTCATCAAGATTTCCTGTGAGTTGTTTCATCGTGAGTATAAGATTAAAGTTAGCTTTAAGGTCAAGCCTGTTTTTTAATCTTTTGTCTATTTTAGATTAATGGCATTTTACCAATAAAGTGCTGTCTCTTTGCGTTATTTAGCATTTGCTTTAATTTGATCTTTTGCAAGTGCAATCAAATATATTCATCATTTTAAATTTAAGCTGCGGTTTTTTGTGCATGAATTTTAATCACAATTCAAATTGAATTAAAAAACAAATAAACCCTATTGACCTTGAAGTCCACTTTAAACATAGCATGAACTCAATGCTGAATTAGAGTGAAAGCTATGTTGAAATTTTTTAATTTAAATCGAACAACTCAAATACTTTTTATGAGTTTTGCATTCGTACATTCTGCTTTTGCAGCAAATGATCTTACACCAAACAATCAGCTCAGTTACATCTCACATTTACAAGAGAATACAGCGATGCAAAACATAAATACTGTAACGACCAATCGAGTTAATGCAAAGCAACCAACCACTCAGTATCCAAATGCAAAAGCGTTTGTAGAGGTTGAATTTGGACCGCATAAGGTATTGGTTCCTAAAGGTGGTTTTTATGACCGATTTCATATGCAACCAAATTTAGATGAGGTCGCAAAAGAATCTGGTGTGGGCAATATTGATTTCTTTAGAAAGATTCCTAAGCAACTGGTTGAAACACGTATAGGTCAAGTGTGGTCGCCAAACTATTATTATAAAACCAGCAATGTTCAACTGTTGATGCTTGCACCATTAGATAAGTTAACAGCAAAGTTGCCTGCTAAAGTTGAACCCTTAAGCCCAATACCTGGATATGGATTGGTCTCACTTACTTTTTTTGCCTACGATGTCTGTGATAATGATCCTTATGATGAAGTATCTGTTGCTGTTGTGGTTCGCCGTCCTCATGCAAAAGGCGCCAATATTTCAGAGTTAATCAAATCTGCACGTACACGCGATTATTATGGTTATGTCCTTGCGCTTCCTGTCGATACTGAAATTGCACGTGTCCGTGGTGTTTATGGTTATAATTTACCCAAGTGGCTCACTGCAATTGATTTAAAAATAGCTGATCAGGTCCAAGCGCACTTGTATGATACTCAAGGCAATCTCGACATCAGCCTATCTGCGCCAACACCAAAACTTAAAATTGTAAAAAATCAATCACAGCAAGAAAAGAAAACCATGCTGAATCAAGTTGATGGTATTTGGTATCGTTCATATGTTCAGGCAAATAACCAAAATTTTGCTCAAAAGTTATTTCCAAAACATGTTGAGTTAAATCGTTATGGTGGTCCAGTCAGTCAATTATTGGATCAACTCGGTGCTAAAAAAATCTTACGAATGGATGTGATCAAAGATGCTCAGTTGGCACTACATATGCCAACACCGATTGCTGAATGGAATTAATAAATAAAAATAAAGCGTGATGATTTTACATCACGTTTTTTTTCATATCGAAAATATCAATTTCTTGTCTTTTTTCGTTTAATTGATGCGATCTTTATTTAGTGCACAGTTATTTTAATTGAGTTAAAAGCACAATCAAAATCCCTATAAATTAACCATGATGAAAAAATAATACTTCCTTAATAGATGATCTTTAATTCTTAAAAATTTTAATTTCATCCGTGGAGTTTATGCCATTGTCGATGATAAGCCTTTATGGATGATATGTAGCTTGAGTTTGTGCAAAAAAAGCGAATTGGGCGAGGACGTGGTTTAGATGAAAATAATGATTGAATTTAGCGATTAAATTACTGATAATAATTATCATTCGCTTAAATAAAATTTTTCCATGTCTGCGTCGCTTCCCAATCATTATATTGCTCAACTTTATCAAGAACATCATTCTTGGGTATATACATGGCTATATAAAAAGTTAGGCAATAGCTCTGATGCAGCTGATTTGGCACAAGATACTTTCTTAAGAGTGATGGCACGACGACAGCAAATTGAATTATTGCAACCACGTGCTTATTTGACCACTGTAGCCAAAGGCTTGATGATCAATTGGATTCAACGGAAGCATATTGAGCGAGCATATTTAGACGTGCTGGCGCTACAACCTGAACTCGAAGAAATCTCTCCAGAACAGCACTGTTTGATTATCGAAAGTTTGCTTGAAGTGACACAATTGCTAGAGCAACTACCTGCGGTGGTACGCGATACTTTCCTCTATGCGCAGCTTGAAGGGCTGAAATATGATGAGATTGCAGTCAAATTGGATATTTCCCTAAGTTCAGTCAAACGCTATATGAAAAAAGCGTATGTACATTGCCTGTCTGCCATGCTGGACGACTAAGCGAATGTCAAAGCAGAATGAATCTGAACAACAACACAATCAAAAATCAGACTCAAAACAAGATCAACAACAGACGCAACAAATTTTAAATGAAGCGGCTGATTGGTGTATGCGTTTAAGCCAAGGTGAGTTGAGTCCGCAAGAATTACAGCAATTACAGATCTGGCAGCAGCAAAGTTCAGTGCATGCCAAAGTTTGGCAAAAAATGCAGCAACTGCATCATACTTTTGATCAACTGCCAACCGAAGTGGCACGACCTATTTTAAAGCAAAGCATATCATCTTCATGGAGAAAACGCCGTCATTACATGTGGGTTTTGGCTGGTCTATCGTTACTGTATTTAGGCTATAGCTTAAATCAGCAGCAACAATGGACGGCAGACTATCGTACAAAAGTGGGTGAAATTGAAAAAATTAAACTCCCCGATGGCGGTGAACTGTATTTAGACAGCGCATCGGCAATTGATCTGGACTATAGCGCTAAGCAACGTAATGTCGTGCTAAGAAAAGGTCAGATCTGGATTAAAACTGCAAAAGATCAACAGCAACGCCCATTCTTTGTGCAAACTCAACATGGGCAAATGCAGGCTTTGGGTACTGAATTTTCAGTAGAGCTTGATTCAAAGCAGTCTTGGGTGTTCGTTGAGCAAGGTGCGGTGAAATTACAACCACAACGTCATCCAACTCAGGCAGTGATTGTTGCGGCGGGTCAGCAAAGTTATTTGAATCGCGAGCAGGTCGCCGAGGTTACAAGTGCTGATCTTACACGCAACAGTTGGACGCAGGGCTGGATGATCGTGAATGATCTGCCGTTGTCTGAATTCGTACAGCGTATAGGAAAATATCAAAAAGGTTATATTGCTTTAGATGATGATATTGCTCAGATTAAAATATCTGGGACTTATCCAATCAATGATTTACCAACGCTATATAGCATGTTGGCTGTCACCTATAAGTTAGACATCAATCGCTATGCACAGGGCTATTGGGTCAGTATTGGTGAAAAAAAATAATTTAATGCTGACACTTTTTTAAAACTCAACTGGCAAGGCTAATAAGAGAACTCATTGGTATTCAATAGGGGGTTATGGTGTCTCTAGCATTGCAACACGCAAAAAATTTGAAAAAACCGAAACCATATAAAATAAGCCGCGAGAAAAAAATGCGTTATTCGGTCATGCATTTATTGGTACTGAGTAGCATGTTGGGTGTCAGTGCATTTAGCCATGCTGAAACAGCATTAACTCAAAAGCATTATCAAGTGGCTTCAGGGGATTTGGGACAAGCGCTTTCTAATTTTGCTCTACAGTCTAATATTGCATTGTCTTTTGATCCGAAACTGACGCAGGGGTATAAAACAAACGGTTTAAGCGGCAGTTTTGATATTGCTCAGGGTTTTCAACAGTTATTAAAAGACACAGATCTACAGCTTGTTCAACAAAGTCCACGGGTGTGGCGAATTGAACGACGTCAGATGTCGAAAACCACAACAGTTGCAAACACGGCAACGGATTCAGCCGTGGCAACAAATTCTCACGTGGACAATCCAGCAGCGAAACTTGAGACCATTGTCGTGACTGCCAATCAGTTGGGGGAAATTACTGAAAATAGTGGTTCTTATACGTCAGGTAAAATTGCCACTGCCACGCGTTTAGTGCTTACACCGAAAGAAACACCACAAACCATTAGTGTGATTACGCGACAGTTGATGGATGATTTTCAGTTAAATAATATTGATCAAGTCATGTCGCATACACCCGGGATTACCGTATCAGCTTACGACAGTGAACGGACCAGTTATTACTCACGCGGTTTTGCCATTAATAATTTCCAATATGATGGCATTCCTTCAACGACTCGAAATGTCGGTTATGCCGCGGGTAATACGCTCAGTGACTCTGCTATTTATGACCGTATCGAAGTCCTTAAAGGGGCAACGGGCTTACTTACAGGGGTAGGTTCTTTGGGTGCAACCATCAACTTGGTACGAAAAAAACCAACCGCAGAGACTCAAGCATCGCTGAGTTTAAGCGCTGGTTCTTGGAATAATTACCGTGCTATGGCAGATGTCAGTGGTTCACTGAATGATGAGCAAAGTATTCGTGGACGTTTTGTGGCTGCGGGTCAAGACAAAGAATCTTTTATGGATCGTTATGAACGTAAAAGTGCTGTATTTTATGGCATTGTCGAAGCAGATTTAGGCGATAAAACTTTAGTTACACTGGGTGCAGATTACCAGAACAATGACCCTAAAGCATCGACATGGTCAGGCTCTTTCCCTTTATTTAATGGTGCTGGGGAACGTAATCCAGATCCAGATCGCTCCTTTAATAATGGTGCCAATTGGAGTGAATGGAAACAATATACCCGTACCATTTTTGCCAATGTCCATCATAAATTTAATGATGATTGGGCACTGACTCTGCAATATGACCATAAAATTAATGGCTATGATGCAACACTAGGCACTATCCAAGGCTATTATCCTAAATTAGATGGTTCTGCTAATCTTTGGCCTTCTCAATATATCGGTCGTACCGTCAGTGATTCATTGGAGTTGTATAGCACAGGTAAGTTTGAGCTGCTTGGTCGGCAACATGATTTGGTCTTAGGCGCAAGTGGGGCTTATTCACGTTGGAAGGGGAAAGATTGGTATGGTGGCATGCAGGGTTATGATTCACATATTCCCGATTTTAGCCAATGGGATGGCAATATTGCACAGCCAAATTGGGGTGAGCCAAATGCCTATACCCATGACCGTACTACTCAATATGGTGCCTACGCCAGTACTCGTTTAAATCTGGCGGATGATTTAAAGGTGCTCTTAGGTACCCGTATGATCAACTATAAAATGAAAGGTTTACAAGGTGTAGTCGAGGAAAAGAACCGCTTCATTCCCTACGTTGGGGTCGTCTAGGACATCACTGATCGAGTCAGTGCTTATGCCAGTCTTAGCGATATCTTTATGCCTTATGATATCTGGTATAAGTCTTCAACCAATAAAATCCTAGATCCAGACGAAGGTAAAAACTACGAAGGCGGCTTTAAGTTTCAATCCGATGATGCCAAGTTAAATGCCAGTATCGCTTATTTTGAAATCCATGAATCCAATCGTGCCATTGAGGACATTGTTTATAATGGTGCGCCAAGTAATCCCGCTGTTGATTTTGCATGGATTGGTGCGAAAGCCAAAACTAAGGGGGTAGAGATTGAAGCTTCTGGTGAGGTTTTCCCCAATGTCCAAGTGCAAAGTGGTTATACCTACAAGCAAATTAAGGACAATGATGGTGAGAAGATTTCAACATGGGAACCAGAACATCAATTTAATGTCTCAACCCAGTATAAATTTGATCAGCAACTCGATGGTTTAAGTGTGGGTGGGAATGTTCGTTGGCAGAACCACGGATGGCAAACGGTGTATAACAATGTCAAAAAGCGTAGTGAAGTGATTGATCAGAAAGCCTTTGTATTGGTCGATCTAATGGCCAACTACCAGTTTAATGAACAGTTAAGTACTGCGATTAATTTAAATAATATTTTTGACCAACACTACTTTACCAACATCGGCTTCTATAACTCTGGGGTGTATGGTGAGCCACGTAATTTTATGCTTAGTGTGAAATATAAGTATTAAGTCGTAAATGAAGGTGGGGAGGAAACTGCTCATCTGAAACCTATACTCAACTAGACAACTCAACCTCCCTTTTTGAAAAGGGAGGTTGAGTATACAGTCTCGCTATTCTTATTCATGCATTTCGACGTATACGTCTCATGCTCAATTTTAGCCTACAACGTAAGCTATTTATGAAATGTCACAGCAGCTAATAGAAAACTAAATTAAAAATATTTTATATCAATGTATTATTGTTTTAATTTGACAGTCGCTACTTCCGCCAAATATTTAAAAAGACCCTTAAATTTTCAAGGATCTTTTTTTGACTATGTTTAGTCCTAAACCGAGCTAGTTAAATAATATCAATGACTACTTTGATTGACGCTGCCCCACTTTCTAAAAAATCATGCGCTTCAAGAGCATTTTCCAAACTAAAAGTATGATGATCAACAATAGGGCGAATTTTCCCTGACTCAACATATTCAGTCAGTTGTCGCAAAATAGCACCATGGTGTGCTCGACCTTGACCAGTGAGTAGCGGTAAGAGGACGAAAACACCTGAAAGCGTTGCAGCTCGTAAAGATGAAGGGGCTAAGTTTATTTCACTAAAGGCGTAGCAACTAGAAATGTGCCCATATGATTTAATTGCTGATAAGGACGTAGCAAGAGTATTACCACCAACAGTGTCATAAATAATATCAAACCCCTGACCCTCAGTATGTTTTTGAACATAATCATCAACACTTTGTGTCTCATAATCAATAGCTATTGCTCCGAGATCTTCAATCACTTTACGACTGTGTGCTTTACCTGTTGCATATACCTCCGCACCTTTAGCTTTTGCAAGCTGCACAACCATATGACCAACACCTCCAGCACCACCTTGAACTAAGACGGAATCCCCCTTTTTAACTTGAGCTCTATCCACTAGACCTTCCCACGCTGTTAAAAAAACCAAAGGTAAAGCAGCAGCTTCACGCATAGATAAATTTTTAGGTTTAATTGCAAGTAAATCTGCATCTACAGCAATATATTCAGCTAAGGTGCCTTGTAATCCTCGGACACCACCAGCCAAACCATATACTTCATCTCCAACGATAAAGTTTTTAACATTTTCACCTACCTTTATAACCTCACCAGCAAGATCTGTTCCGAGTATGGCGGGGAGAATAGGATCTGCATAAGGTGCTGCCCCTTCACGGATTTTATAATCGATAGGGTTAACACCACTACTATGAATTTTGACCAAAACTTCATGCGAATGAATCTCAGGAATTGGAATTTCAACCAGACTAAATTCCTTGATATCATAGCTTTTCAAGATTTATGCTTTCATTGCTATACCTGTAATAACAAAGTTAAAAATTAAATATACTTAAATAATAAATCAAAAAAAATGATACAATTTGGATTTCTTAATTCCATATTTTGGAATAAGTTATGAGTAATTATTTCGAACTGATTAAAATTTTCTGTACAGTGGCGAATACTGAAAATTTCAAAAAAGCTGCCGTAAAGTTGGGGAAATCGCCTCAATCAATTACACGTGCCATACAGGAATTAGAGGATCAAAAAGGAGAAATTCTTTTTTATCGGAGTACACGTGGCCATAAAATTACCCGTGCAGGGGAAGAGTTGTTAATACAAGCTCAGCCTTTACTAAAACAAATTAATGAATTGGTGAAAAATAGTACTCATGAATCCAATCAGAATATTTCTGGTCATATTCGTTTAACGATGCCAACTGCATTTGGTCGACACTTAGTTATACCTTTAATTACAAGGTTTCAGACTGAATATCCAAATATAAAGGTCAGTTGTATTTTGACTGATGAACACAGTGATGTAATTGAAAATCAAATAGATATTGGACTTCGTGTTGGCTTTTTAAATGACAATCGCTTTGTGTCACGAAAAGTTATGAATATCGGTTTTCGTGTAGTGGGTTCACCAGAGCTCATAAAAAGAGTTGGACAGCCTTATCAGATTGGCGATTTAGATAATTTTCCTATTATTGCCTTTGAAAATTTATCTTTAAATCAATATTGGTTTTGGGGGTTTGAATATGATCAAACTTTTTTACCTAGCTCGCCATTTTTTCAACCAATGACCTTGATGCTTATTGTCAGGCAATAGTTGATGGTATTGGTTTTGCTCATATTCCAGAATTTTTGGCATTACCGATGATTCAGCAAGGTACTGCTATAGAAGTCATGAAAAATGTTAAGTCATCTCCATGGGGATTGTATTTATATCGCCCACAATTGGGGCCAACACCAAAACGAATTAAATTGCTCTATAACTATTTGGCTGAAAATTTTATAAAAAGTGATTGATAAATTATAAATATATAAATTTTAAAAGTTGCCATATTTGAGGTTGGTTATAGTCATAAGCATAAATTTAGAGTTTAAGTAAATTATTACTTCAATTTTATAGATGAACATACTTGGTTAATGCTCTCGTTAATGCTTTATGTTTTTAAGATCTTTTTCATGTAGATATGCAGTTTCAACTTTATATGAAAGTTTATGTTTTAGATCATCTTCATAGAATCCACAATAATAATCAATTTGATTTACCAACCCATCACGGAATGTAGAGCTATAGATCGAAAACCATGCGTAGTCGTCATCCGATTTTGTTTTGGATCAATATAGCTTAAGCAAAATCCTCTCTAATTTACTCCCTTTAGCCACATTTTTGATGTGGCTTTTCTATTTTCA